>NZ_JBFXHE010000116.1:0-11302 GCF_050177295.1 Desulfobacter sp. | reverse complement strand
GCCCGGGTGAACAAAGAACTGCTTGACGCGTCCCAGGATCAGGACGGATTAAAAATTGCCACTTTATCCAAAGAACATGCTAAGCTGGAATCGGACATTGAAACCCTGTTTGACGCCTTTGCGGAAATAACCGAACAGGCAGACAGGATAAAAAAAATTTTTGACCGGGAATTATCCGGGCTTGAAAGTGTGGATTAAGATGGACAAACGTACGCTTAAATTTTATTATGGCATTATTTTGATCGCCGTGGGCATCGCGGTGTTCATAAGGGTTCCCCAGGTGATACCCCAGGTTGAGACCATTGAGTTTTTTAAAAATAAGATTGGAATTGTAAAATTCTGTTTCTATTTTCTATGCGTTCTTCTGGTACTGGCCGGCGGCATCCGGGTGGTCAAAAACTATAAAAAGTCGTAACACACTTCAGGATATCTTATGGCCAGCGGCACTGTTCTAAAATCCGGGTCCAGCCTTAAGTCTACCATCAAAGATCAGTCTGGTGCCGGCAAAGTGAAAATCGGTGAAATCCTTTCCAAAGAAGGGCAGATCACCTCCATTATGCTCAACGAGGCCCTCTTGGTCCAGAAGAAGACCAACGAGCGGCTTTCGGGTATCCTGCTTCAGAAAGGCTATATTGATCCGGACACCATCATCAATGTGCTGGGACGACGATACAACTACAGGGTTGTCACATTCTCTGAAATAAAGCCGGATCCCCGGGCATTAAAACTTCTGCCCTATGATGAAGCCAAAAACAATCTGGTTTTTCCCTTGAAACTATCCGGGGACGATTTACAGGTCTGTATGGCAGAACCCACAGATACGGATGTGGTTGCAGATCTTGGAAAGAAAACAGGAAAAAACATCCGGGCCTTTGTCTCCACTGAAAACGATATCATCCAGGCGTACCGTGATTTTTATAAAATTTCCGATGAAGCGTATAAAAGTTTTCTTCATTTTGAGGACGAGGCAGAAGAGGATGAACCGGTAACATCTGTTGAGGATTTCGGCTCCCTGGTTTCCGAGGCTGCCGAGGAGATTGAGGTGGGCGGCAGCGCTGATTCAAACGCCGGCCAGGATGCGTTCATGGCCTCGGATGCGCCCATCATCAAACTGGTAAACGGAATCTTAACCAAAGCAATCAACGACGGTGTGTCTGATATACACATTGAGCCCTTTGAAAAAACCTTTCAGGTGCGCTACCGCCTGGACGGCGGCATGTACAAGGCCATGAACCTGCCGCTGTCAATTAAAAATGCCGTGATTTCCAGGATAAAAATTCTGGCCGCCCTGGATATCGCCGAGCGCAGGGTGCCCCAGGACGGTCGGATCAAACTCCGGCTGGGCAGGAAGAAGTCCGTGGACTTCCGGGTATCCACCTTGCCCACCCTGTTTGGTGAGAGCATTGTCATGCGTATCCTGGACCAGAGCGCACTAAGCATTGATCTGACCCGTTTGGGATTTGAGCCCGGCACCTTTGAGATGCTCAAACGCTGTATCTCCAGACCCTATGGACTGCTTCTGGTTACAGGGCCTACGGGGTCGGGAAAAACCACGACCTTGTATTCCATTCTCAACCGTCTGAACAAGGATGATATCAAGATCCTGACCGCTGAAGACCCCGTGGAATTCAATTTTAAGGGTATTAACCAGGTGCCCGTAAAAGAAGAGGTGGGCATGACCTTTGCCGCAGCACTGAAAGCCTTTCTCAGACAGGATCCGGATATTATCATGGTGGGTGAGATCCGTGATCTTGAAACAGCAGAGATTGCCATCAAGGCTGCCATGACAGGCCATCTTGTGTTTGCCACCCTGCATACCAATGACTGTCCGTCCACCATTGGACGGCTTGTGGACATCGGCATTCCACCCTATATGCTTGCCTCATCCGTTACCATGGTTTTGTCCCAGCGTCTTGGGCGCAGGCTTTGTCCGGAATGCAAGCAGGTGGTCACCGGCTATAGTCCGGAAGACTTGGAATCCTACGGTTTTAACAAGAGTGAAATTCCGGGTCTGACCATGTACGGTCCTAAAGGCTGCCCCCACTGCAATGGTACGGGATACAAAGGCAGGGTCGGGTTGTATGAACTCATGGAAGTGTCCGATGAGGTCGGTAAAGCCATTTCTGCCGAAGTATCTGAAGACCAGCTGCGCAAGGTGGCCATCTCCGAAGGCATGATTACGCTTCGGGATGCAGGCCTTATTAAGGTAAAATCCAGAGAGACCTCCCTGGAAGAAGTGTTAAGAAAAACCGTTATCTCAAAAGAGGCGCTGCCGGCCTATCTGGTAAACCCCGATATTGAACAATACGAGGACAAGGATGTGATCATTCGTGAAGGGAACACGGATATTGACTTTTTCAAGCTTGTTCAAGGCGCTGTTTATGTGGTCAAGGGCGGTAAAATGATTGCAGAAATTACTCAGCCCGGAGAGTATTTCGGCGAAATGGCAGCCATAACCGGTACACCAAGATCTGCGTCCATTATTTCAAAGGGGCGCGCCCAAATTAAGCGGTTTCCGGGAGACAAGCTCATTGAAGTCATAGAGAAATATCCTGAAGTGGCCAAACACCTTTTCACCGTCCTTGCCGACCGTCTGAACGAGACAGACCGCAAGCTTGTCTCCCTTTACAACCAGATCAAAAAACGTAACGTCAACAAAAACGGCGACTGACCCTAACGCTCTAAGTTAATGAACTTGATTACTCCGGATTAATCCAGTACTGGGTCCACGGGCATCGTTCCTTGTATGGATAGCGGATCAATTCCGTGGCAAGAATACGAAAATCCTTGTTCCTGATGGTGCAATAGGAAACCACTTTTTTTCCTTCCAAGTCCCTTAACCCGAGGGCAACATACAAGGTCCGGTACTGCCCTTGAACATCGCACTTAACAGCCCCGGTAAGGATGGTGATATCCAGTTCTCTGGTAACATTGAAAAGGTTTATCATGGTCACTGAAAAATTTTTTCCTTTAAAATGGCTTTCAGCATCTGTCCGGGTAAGCTCGCATTGAATAAAATTTTTAAATCCGGCCTCCAGTTCATAAAACGCCTGGTCTTCCCCACGTCCGGTTCCTGGAACCGTGAGAAAAATTATCAATAGAGCGTTGCAGAATCTTGTTATTTTATCCATGTTATCAATTTTATCCGTTGGCATGTTGTGCCGCAGTTTCCTCTCCAGGTTTGATCAAGGTTTTTATGGTTTGTTGAAGGCGGTTCAATACCACGGGTGTAACCGTAACTGTCCCTGCTCCTGAAAATTTTGACAGATATTGCCGTTTGACCTTTTCGTTATTATATCCGGTTTCCACAAGTATGGGTATTTTGTGATCAAGCTTGAGCAGTTTATCAACAAAGGCCTCGGAACCCATACCGGGCATATCGTAATTCACAATGACCATCTTGAATTTTTCAGGCTGATTTCTGAATATTCCCAAAGCCACTTCAGGATCGCCTGAAATCATGCCGACATACCCCATACGCTTGACTACGGTATCAATGAGTTCACTGCGTTTGTTATTTTTATCCAGTACCAGAATATGTCCCTGCCCAGCCATAATCCAGGGCTGCGTATCTGACACATCCTTGTCGTCAAAAACACGGCTGCCTTTCATTGACCAGGTCGCAGGATCAAAGGGATGGACATTTGTCACATCGGTTTCATAAACTTTTGAAGAAATAAACAAATCGTTTTCATCATCAGGAACCTTGACAATGAAACCTTTATCCTGGGCAACATACCGGCGCAGCCACGTGCGGTATTCAGGATGTTCCCCAGTGAGCACCAGTATCTTTAAGCCCGCATGGGAACGCACCTGAAAGGAATGGTAAATCATAGGGGCTCTGGCATAGTCTTCCTGGTTTTCCATGTAGTTTTCCTCTACAAATTCAACCACGAAATCTCTGGCCCGGCAGGGCAGCGCCGTTGCAATCAAAACAAACATCAGGATAAAATAACGTGTCATAGCTGTTTTCCCAAAATTCTTGTGGTTCAGATAATAACACTATCGGCATATCAACCTCATTAACTTAAGCGTTAATGGTAAGAAACTGGAAACAAGATGGAGACAATCAATCCTGCACAGGCAGCTATAAGTACATGGACAGAAATAAATCCATATTAAGAAAACGAAATTGTAAATTCCTTACCGACACTTGCCAATAGACATTATATCTATTTTACATATTTTTGACTGAGACTGTTTCCCAAGAGCGGAATTTCAGCCTCAAGTTGTGCAATCCGCAAGCAATGACCATAGCCAGATCAGCAAAATCTTTGATCCAGTTTCGGAATTTGTTTTTAACAATTCTGCATCTCAACTTTCGTTGCTTTTTTTGAACACCGAAAGTTGAGTTATTTAAAATTCATTCCTAAGAGTTTAAGTTCAGGTTGCATAGTTCAATGCTTATGTGTTAATTAACTGAGCCATGAAACAATATGTCATAGACGGCTTTACGCTTAAGGATTACACGGCATTAAAACAGTATTTTGATACCTATCTTGAGCCTGCCACCGTGGGCGGAATCTACTGGCTTGAGCTGGACCCCGGTGTTTTAACAAAAATCCAGGCCACCCATAAGGCCTGCGCTCCCCACGTATTTGCCCTGATGCTGGAAGAAACCGCCTTGTCCTGTGAGCTGTTGGTCAGAATTAAAACCAGTATCAGGTGTGATTGTATGGGCTATGCCACGGTTGAGCAGCGCAATTGGCTGGTGGACTGGGCCGACGCCGTTCTTGAAAAGCTGTCCATTTGTATTTGATATCTTAATATTTGATTTCTTGTAGTTGATAGCGGCCAGGATAATTCAGGATAATTTAAATGCTTAAACTCATACCCCTTGGGGGGCTCGGAGAAATAGGCCTGAACATGATGGTGGTGGAGTATGAGGATGTCATCTTCATCATTGACGCAGGCCTCATGTTCCCTGAAGACCATATGCTGGGCGTGGATATTGTTATTCCGGCCATGGATTACCTTCGTGAGAATATGAATAAAATTGAAGGCGTTCTCCTGACCCATGCCCATGAAGACCACATTGGGGCCTTGCCCTACCTTTTGCGCGAAATCCGTCTGCCCGTATATGGCACTGCCTTTACCCTTGAAATTGTGCGCAACAAGCTCATTGAGTTTGATCTCAATACTCATGTGGACCTTAACCTGGTCAACCCGGGAGAGGTACTCACCATTGAACCTTTTGACATAGAGTTTATCCGTGTCAGTCATTCCACCATTGACGGTGTGGGTATGGCCATCACAACCCCCGAAGGTGTTGTGGTTCATACCGGAGATTTCCGCATCAGCCACTCTGCCGATATTATGAAAAATACCGATATTTCAAGTTTTGCCCGGTTTGGCGAAAAGGGCGTGCTGGCGCTGCTGTCTGATTCCACCAATGTGGAAGTAGAGGGCTATGCCATGTCTGAACAGGAGGTTGCAAAAAATTTGGGCGAATTGGTTGAAGCCTCTGCCGGACGGGTGATCGTTGCGCTTTTTGCCTCCAATGTGTTCCGGATCCAGCAGGTGATTGACATTGCCAGACACAATAACCGCCGGGTCATATTCAATGGCCGCAGCATGGAGCAGATTACGGATGTGGCCATGCGTTTAGGCTATCTTGACTGTCCCCCGGGCTTGGTAGTGGATATCAAACAAATTCATAATCTTGAGGATCATGAAGTGGTGATCATCACCACAGGCACCCAGGGTGAGCCCATGTCTGCGCTGGCCCGCATGGCCTCGGGGGTTCACAAGCACATCAATGTCCGCAAAGGCGATACTGTGATTTTGTCGAGCAAACATATACCGGGCAATGAAAAAGCCATTGCCGGCATTATCAACAAGCTTTACCGGAGGGGCGCCGACGTTGTCTATTCCAAGATCGCCCAGATTCATGCTTCCGGCCATGCCCACCAGGAAGAGCTTAAGATGATGATTAACCTGACAAAACCTAAATACTTCATTCCTATCCACGGGGAATACCGGCATCTTGTGATGCATGCAAGGCTTGCAGAAAAACTGGGTATGCCCCGCAATAACGTTATTGTGGCGGAAAACGGCCAGGTCATTGCCTTTGACAGCGAAAATGGGGGGCGGGTCGTGGAGCGGGTGCAGACCGGCCGGATTCTTGTGGACGGAAAAGGTATCGGGGATGTGGGCCGCTCCGTGCTCAAAGAGCGCCGGGAATTGTCCGAGGGGGGCCTTGTGGTGGTCACCATGATCATTGACGAGGAAACAGGGGTTGTGCTGTACGGACCGGAACTGATTTCCAAGGGCTTTGTATTTGATTCTGCCACAGGATACCTTGTGGACGATGCCCAGTGCGTGATCCTGGAGATTGTTGAAGAGATTGAAGCCGGGATTGATTCCCGGGTGGAATTGATTCGAAAAAAACTGCAGCGGGCCCTTAAACAATATTTTGCCTTTGCCATTAACCGAAAACCCTTAATTGTACCCATTATCATTGAAGTATGAAAAAAGAACTGAAGTATGAAAAAAGAACTGTACGGCATTTTTCTCCTATTCCTGATTATCCTGACATCGATAAGCCTTTTTTCATACCATGCTGCCGACCCTTGCGTGGGAAATCACTTTTTTACCCTTCCTGACCATGTTCACAATCTGTTCGGCCTGATCGGCGCTCATGTTGCCGGGCTGTTTATATTTTTGTTTGGCATTGGCGCCCTGTGGGTGCCTTTGATTCTTTGTGTTTTAGGTCTGTTGCTTATCAGAAAGAAATCCCTGGAAACGATCTGGCAGACCCTGACAGGGGGACTGATTCTGATGTTGACTACGGGTGGTATTTTTTTCCTGTTTAAAGAAACCTATGCGTTTTCCGACACCACGATTTCTGCGGGTGGAAGGGTGGGGGGCCGGTTTGCAGGGGTTTTGCTTAAATACGCCAATACCACCGGCTGTGCCATATTATTATGTTTTTTTGTGCTGGTGGGCTTTATGCTGGTTACCGGCATTTCTTTAAAAGATGTGCTTAATGTGGTTTGGAGCCGGCTGGTCCGGCTTGCCCGGACAATTAAACAGGACATGGCCGAAGGTGCCGGGTATTTAAAACAGACCCTGGAAAACAAAAGGCAGGAGAGAAAAGCAGCAGGGATTGCCCGGGCTGAAAAATTAAAAGCTTTGACTATACTGCCAAGATCCCATGAAAAAAATAATGGCGATGATGTTAGATTTGATGTCGATGAATTTAATATTGATGACTCTGATATTGATGATGCCGATTTTTCTCCCATTTCGGAAACAAACAGGGATGTGATCCAGGAAAATTCTGATGCCCCCATGCCCGGCCCCCGGAATATCTCTTCACCTAAAAGAAAACCCGAGCCCGAAAAATCCTTGGCTCCCACCATTGTCGCGCTGGAAACTGATGACAAGGAGTATGTGGCAGACATTTCCGTAAACGATATCTGGGAAAAGCCCGACTTTGTTCTGCCTGGTTTGTCTTTTCTGGATGAGAAACAAAAAACCCGCAGACATATAGACACGGAGGAACTCCAGAATAAAGCAAGTATTTTGAAAAAAAAGCTGGAGGATTTTAATGTTAAGGGTGAGGTTGTGGAAATTCTTCCCGGACCTGTGATCACCACCTTTGAGTATCGTCCGGCGCCCGGCATCAAATTGTCAAAGATCGTAGGGCTTTCCGATGACCTTGCCCTTGCCCTTGCCGCCATCTCCATCCGCATTGTGGCTCCGATTCCGGGCCGGGATGTGGTGGGTATCGAGATTCCCAATAATGAGCGTGAACTGGTAAATTTACGGGAAATGATCGCATCCAGGGAATTTGTCCAGTCCAAATCTTTACTGACGCTTGGCCTTGGAAAGGATCTTCTTGGTCAGCCCGTGGCCACCAAAATGGATAAAATGCCCCACCTGCTCATTGCCGGTGCCACAGGTACGGGTAAAAGTGTGGGGCTGAATTCCATGATCATCAGTTTGCTGTACAAGGCCACCCCCGATGAGGTCAAACTCATCATGATTGACCCCAAACGTATTGAGCTGTCTGTGTATAATGATATTCCCCATCTGATTACCCCTGTGGTCACGGATATGAAAAAAGCCACCAATGCACTTTTCTGGGCAGTCCGGGAAATGGAGCGCCGGTATGAGCTGCTGGAATTGTCTGGCCTGAGAAATATAGGCCAGTTCAATGAGATGGTCGAAGAACGGCTCATGGCGCTTGATCCGGACACCTCTCCCGGAGATATTGAGCTGCCCGGCGGACTGCCCCTGGAACGCCTGCCCTTTATTGTGGTGATCGTGGACGAACTTGGGGATTTGATGATGGTGGCCTCCAAGGACGTGGAATATGCCCTGACGCGCCTGGCCCAGATGGCCCGGGCCGCAGGTATCCATCTGATCATCGCCACCCAGCGTCCGTCCGCTGACGTGCTCACCGGCACGATCAAAGCCAATTTTCCCACCCGGATATCTTTTCAGACCTCTTCAAAAATCGACGGCAGGATCATTATTGACCAGGGGGGACCTGAGAGTCTGCTTGGCAACGGAGACATGCTGTTCTCTCCCCCGGGCACAGGAAAGCTCATGCGCATCCAAGGCGCCTTTATTTCCGAAAAAGAGATTGGCAGGATTACCTCGTTTCTTAAAGATCAGCGACAGCCGGATTATAACGAGGAAGTGATTCAGGGCGACGATGACGGCCAGGAAAAAGTGTTTGACGAATCCGAATATGATGAAAAATATGATGAAGCTGTGGCCCTGGTGACCAAAGACCGTCAGGCTTCCATTTCCTATGTCCAGCGCCGGTTGCGGATCGGTTACAACCGGGCTGCCCGGCTCATTGAGATGATGGAGCATGAAGGGATTGTTGGCCCCCAGATCGGTTCAAAACCCCGGGACATACTGGTGAAAACTTATGATGAGGATTAGAATGCGTGACTGCATTACTTGATTTTGAATTTTTAAATACCATCAAGGGGTTTATGGATGACGATGAGGCCCTTCGTTTATATGATCTTTCCCTGGCTGCTTCCAGGACCGGGCCGGTGCTTGAAATCGGCTCCTATTGCGGACGGTCTGCTGCCATTATCGGGTCTGCCTGCAAGCAGAACAGCGGCATTTTATTTTCCATAGACCATCATGCAGGCTCCGAAGAACAGCAGCCGGGCGAGGCATATTTTGACCCTGACCTTTATGATAAGAAAACGTTAAGCGTCAATACATTTCCTTTGTTTCGCCTAACCCTTTCCCGGGCAGGCTTAGAAGAAACGGTGGTACCCATTGTCTGTGCCTCAAAAACGGCAGGCCGCATGTGGAAGACACCGCTTTCCATGGTCTTCATTGACGGCGGGCATTCTTTTGAAGCGGTGCATACGGATTTTTTGACCTGGGCACCCCATATTATGCCGGGGGGCTTTCTGGTCGTCCATGATATATTTTTCAATCCCGAAAAAGGGGGGCAGCCCCCGGGCCAGGTGTATGAACTGGCCCAGGCAACCGGTCACTATGATGTGCTTGAGATGACGAAAAGCCTGGGCGTTCTGCGGGTAAAAGAATCATAAGTAAGTGGACAAAAATAATTCTTGCTTTATCTTGTTTTGCAATAAATCACTGTTGTTTTTTTAATTTGCATAGCACTGAAAGGGACTGATAGAAGGCAGTTCATGGCTCATGTCGTTCTGCTGATGGGTAAAGGAGGCCAGAAGAAAAACTCCCCTCATTACTGGAAGATATAAAAAGGATAGTCGATCCGATCTGCCAAACGGATCCTGCTTTCCATTCCACTCGGCTGTATTCACCAATAACAGCAAAAGAAAATGATAGAAGATAAAATTATTCGTATCAATGGGCTTGAAAAATGAGGGCTTGAAAAATGGGCTGTTGATATTCCATGTTATCCTGATCGATAGTGGGATATTTTATTTTGATCTTACGCCTTATACTATCCGTATGAGCCATTCGAAATTGGCATTAAACAGCAGGAAAATTACATGCGGTTGCCCTGAACCCCATGGTTCTACTGTGGTCTACGCCGGGAGGAAAGCCACTTTTTATCCTGGGTTAAAACTTTATCATAATAAAAATCTCAATTGATTGATTTCAAGTTAATTAAATATTTTTTAGAAAATTCAGTAATATATCTGTTTTTAAATATGTGATACATTTATAACTTTCCATCTTCCGGTATAGTTATCCATTAAAGATTGCCTTTTTTATCACGATAACTGAACAAAGGATTAATCCAAAAGGCGGCTGATCCCCGCAAGAAAAACCTTTTAACCCATTCTTCAGACGGATCTGACGAATGGCGGCAAGTGACCTGGCAATGATGCCGTCACTTCAACACCAAATTCACGGAGGAAATAATCATGAGTTTAAGTATTAATACCAACGTTGCCGCACTCACCGCCCATAGAAATATGGTTGCCACAAACAACGATATGACCACATCCCTGACCCGGCTTTCCACAGGTTTAAGGATCAACTCTTCAGCGGACGACGCATCCGGCCTCACCATTGCCGATTCTTTGGCAGCCCAGGCAGACGGCCTTGGCCAGGGCATCCAGAACGCCAATGACGGTGTTTCCATTGTCCAGACCGCAGACGGCGCCCTTGAAGAGTCTGTCAACATCGTTAACACCATTAAAACCAAAGCCATCCAGGCTGCTTCCGACACCCAGACCACGACGACCCGGTCTGCCATCCAGGACGACATTAACAAACTGCTGGAAGAGCTGGACAGCATTGCCACCACCACGTCCTACAACGGCATGCAGCTTCTCAACGGTACCTACACCAACAAGGTCATCCACACCGGTGCATCAGCCAATGAGACCTCTTCCATCAGCATTGGAAACACTGAATCCGATTCCATCGGCCATATTTCAACAGCCACGTTGGCACTGGATGATCAAGAAGGCAGCACCGTTCAGTTGTCCATCACGTCAAACATCACCGGCCAAGAGATTGACCTGAAAGCAATTACCATTGAAGCCAATAATAAAGAGGAAAACGGCCTTGGTGCCCTGGCCGATGAAATCAACTCGGTGTCATCCGCCACCGGCATCTCTGCCGTGGCTGTTGTGGAAACCACCTCCGAGAACGCAATTCAGGCAGGCACAACAGGAAGTGATTTTTCCATCAATGGCGTAAACATAGGCGCCATCAATGTCGAAGACGGCGATTCCGGCTCAGCGCTGGTTACGGCCATCAATGACAAAACCTCTGAGACAGGGATTTCCGCCGTCAATAATACCGAAGGCACCATTACTCTGACATCTGACGACGGACGGGTTATCAGTGTTACCGGTGATTTAGGCGGCGTGTTCGG
>NZ_JBFXHE010000115.1:0-11334 GCF_050177295.1 Desulfobacter sp. | reverse complement strand
TATATCACCAAGAATTTCACCGTTCCAATATTGCTCCAATCGTCCCCAAAGCCTTTCTATCGGATTGTATTTGCTGTGATAAGGGGGATAATACGCCAAACTGATATTGACTGAATGCTTAAATGCAAATTCAACCAAACGATTCATAAACTGACTTCGTTTGCTATTATTTTCCGGACCGTTATCCAGATTCAATACTAAAGTATGCGGAGCATATTTTTCTTTAAGTCGCGGCCATAATTCTTCCAGTGCATCGACTATAAAATCGGCCGTAATGTTACTTTCAGTAAAATAGAAAAAGGGTTCATCTGTTGCTGGTAAAAATATACCAAAAAGCTTCAGGATGGCGTCTGGTTCAAAATCGTGATCACAAGCTCTCAGGCCGTATCGATTATATCCACCTCTGGAAAACGGACCTACCTTTATCGCTGCTTTGGCATCCATTGAAAGTCTTAATACTCCAGGCGTTTCATCTTCCAGTGCATTAATATTATGAACATATTCAAATATCATGTTAACTTCTGGAATTTTTTTAGGTTCGCATTTGGCCACTTTTTTCAAACAAAACCCTAAGTTATTCATTTTTCGATTAATTGTTGCAATGGATGGCATTTCATCCTCAGAATAGCCATTTATATCAATCAACCTCCGGCGAACTTCTTTTGCTGTTATTGGTGAATACAGCCGAGTGGAATGGAAAGCAGGATCCGTTTGGCAGATCGGATCGACTATCTTGTGCCTTACGTCCACCCCCGGTTTTACGTATTTTGGGAGAGTTCTCCGGTATTTTTCCAATACGCTTTTGAACTGTACGCATAGGCAACTCACTCACTTCAACAGCACCTTTACAGACTGTTTTTCTGCTGCATCCCCAAATTTTGGCAATATAATTTCGACCGCCATGCCCCAATTTAAGAGCTTCGATACCAGCATATCTCCGGTGATCTCGCTCATTAATGGTTTCATAATATCGGCGCATAAGATTTTCTGTTTCTTCAGAGTAACATTGCATAATCGCCAACTATTACAGCATATCCATAGCTTTTCATACTTCAACAATCAAAATGGGAACTTTATTTCGTGCTCATTCCTAAGTCAAAAAAAGCCTGGACAACAGTTTTTCATTGACAATAATATTCGATCTATTTATTAGTTTGATAACTAACAATTAGAAAACTAATGAAAAATGACCGATTCAAATTCAGATTTCCAGAAACAGACATTAGGGTTTTTGCTGACACATGTCAGCCGGCTTGTGGGAATGCGTATGCGGGCAAAACTGCATGAGTTCGGCCTGTCACACACCCAGGGAATGATCCTGGGCCGTCTTTGGCGCAAAGATGGTGTGGCCCAGACCACCCTTGCCCAGGCACTGAACATCACCCCGGCCACGACCACCAGCACTTTGCAGCGAATGGAAAAAAACGGGTGGATCCAACGCCAGCGAATGGCAACCGATCAGCGGACTGTCCAGGTGCAGCTGACTGAAAAAGCCAACATCCTGGGCCGGGAGATACGCACCACGTTTGAAGAACTGGACCGGGAATTAACTTCGGTGCTGGGGCAAAACGAACAAAAAGTCCTGTTTTCTTCGCTGATCAAAGTCCAGCAACATTTGTCCCGGTCAGCCCGGGCCACAGATCCCAACGAACCGGAACACGCCTGCAAGCCGTGTCAGGAGGGCCGATGAATTCCCTTCTCTGTTTATACCGGTTCCTTCGTCCCTATGGGGTCCAGGCCGTAACCGCCCTGGTCCTGCTCTTTCTCATGGTGGCGGCCGACCTTGCCATTCCCCGCTTAACCCAGCGAATCATTGACAAAGGCATCCTGGCCAATGACCTGGATGTTGTGGTCACCACAGCCCTTTATATGGCGGGTGCGGCCCTGATCTCCATGATCTTTGCCCTGGCCAACAACCGGCTTTCGGTGGTGGCGGCCCTGGGTTTTGGAGCCAACCTGCGGAGTGCGCTCATGCGCAAGGTCCAGTCCCTTTCATTCGGCAATCTCGACCATCTTAAGACCGGCAATCTCATTGTCCGTTCCACCAGTGACGTCAACACCGTGCAGACCATTGTGATCCTGCAGTTGCGCATCATGACCAAAGCCCCGGTCTGGGCTGCCGGCGCCATTATCATGCTGGCCCTGACCAGTCCACGCCTGGCCCTGATGGCTGCCTGTTTTGTGCCCTTTATCATTGGTATGATGTGGATCTTCGCCAGCAGATCCCGCCAGTTATTCCTGGCGATGCAGCAACGCCTTGACCGGCTGAACACCATCCTGCAGGAAAACCTGGCCGGTATCCGGCTGGTCAAGGCTTTTGTGCGCACGGCCCATGAAATCACCCGGTTTGATCAGGCCAACCAGGCACTTATGGACCAGGCTATCCAGGTCTCCCGGCTTACGGCGGTGTTCATGCCGCTCATGCTTTTTGCGCTGAACCTGGCGTTGATCGGTGCCATATGGCTTGGCAGCGGGCTTGTGTTATCCGGGGGCATGACCCTGGGCCATATGGTGGCGTCCATTAATTATCTTGGATTTGCCCTGTTTCCGATCCTGTTGCTGGGGATCATGCTCGGTCCGCTGGCTGCGGCAGATGCCTCGGCCGGCCGGATTCTGGAGGTGCTGGATGCAAGGCCCCGGGTTATACCCCCGGCCAGTCCGGTGTTCCCGGACCAGGTCAAGGGACGGATCGCCTTTGAAAAAGTCTGTTTCAGCTACGGCACAGATTGCACCGAGCCGGTTCTCAAAGAGATCTCTTTTGTTGCTGAACCCGGAGAAACCGTGGCAGTACTTGGTGCCACCGGTGCCGGCAAATCCTCCCTGGTTCACCTGATCCCGCGGTTCTACGACGTAACCGCCGGCCGGGTCACCCTTGACGGCATTGACGTAAAGGACATGGACCTAGGCCGGCTGCGCAACACCGTAGCCATGGTGCTCCAGGAAACCGTTCTTTTCAGCGGGACCATACGGGACAACATCCGTTACGGCCGGATGGCGGCCACCCGGGAAGAGGTCCAAGCCGCCGCGGACGCGGCCCAGGCCACAGCGTTTATTGACCGCCTGCCCCAGGGCTTTGACACCCCGATCGGTTCTCGCGGGGGTACGCTCTCTGGGGGCCAGCAGCAGCGCATTGCCATTGCCCGGGCCCTGGTGGTCAGGCCCAGGGTGCTGATCCTGGACGATGCCACCAGTGCCCTGGATGCAGAGACGGAAACCCGGCTTCAAAAGGCCCTGGACCAGTGGGCCGGAAGCTGCCAGCCCCCTGTCACCCGGCTGATCGTGGCCCAGCGCATCAGTACCGTGATTCATGCCGACAAAATCCTGCTCCTTGACCAGGGCCGGATTTCAGCCGCCGGCACCCATGCTGAACTGCTGGCCTCAAGCCCTATTTACCAGGATATTTACCGCTCCCAGCTTCAGTAACCGTGGTGGTGAAAGAGGAAACCATGACAAATAAGCAAAACCTGCAATCCGTCAAATCAGATTTCACCGGGATGACCGGTCCGGGAAGGGGCAGCGGGGCACTGCTGGTGCGGGATATCCGGCGGGCCAAAAATGCTGGCGGAACCCTGCGCCGTCTTTCGCGTTACCTTTACCCGTATCGAAACACCCTTGCAATGATCCTTGCCGCAGCAATTACAGACACAGGCATGGCCCTTTCCACCCCCTACCTGGTCGGCCGGACCATTGATCTTCTGGGCAACCGCCAGGCCGGTGCGCTGCGTCTGCCTCTCCTGCTCATGCTGGCCGCCTACCTGATTTCCTCCGGGGCCCAGTTAGTGCAGGGCGTTTTAATTGCCCATGTATCCCAAAAGGCCATGCAGACCCTGCGCGCTGATCTGTTTAACCATATGCAGACCCTGTCGCTTAAATTTTTTGACACCCGGGCCCAGGGGGATCTGATGAGCCGGCTGACCAATGACATGGATGCTGTCAACCAGGTGCTCACCAACTATGCGGCCCAGTTATTCACCGGGATTTTTACCCTGGCCGGCATTGTGCTTATTATCTTTTTTATAGATCCGTGGCTGGCTGCGGGCTCAATGCTGGCCTTTCCTTTGATGATCGGTCTGGTGGGGCTGGTGGGGAAAAAAACCCGGGGGAAATTCCAGGAGTACCAGAAAAATTTAGGCGATCTGAACACATCCCTTGAAGAAACTTACAGCGGACAGCGGGTGGTGCTGGCTTTCGGACAGGAGCAAAACGCCCTGGAAAAGTTTGATCAGGCCAACGAAGCAGCCCGGACCACCGGCATCGCAGCCATGACCCTGTCGCTTCTGGTCATGCCCATGATGGGCATCCTGTCCAATCTCAACATCGCGGTGGTCTGCGGCCTGGGGGGGTGGCTGGCTGTCCGCGGCGCGGTATCCGTGGGAACCATTGCCGCGTTTATCTCCTATTCCAGGCGTTTTGCAGAACCGTTGCGCCAGCTGGGCAATATTTACAACCAGATCCAGGCAGCCCTGGCCGGGGCTGAACGGATTTTCGAAATTATGGACACGGTTCCTGATTCAGCAGACCCGCCCGATGCCTGTAGATTCGACCAAGTGGCCGGAGAGGTCCGGTTTGACCATGTCACCTTCTCCTATACCCCGGGGATTCCGGTGCTGCATGATGTAAGCCTGCATGCCCGGCCCGGACAGCGCATCGCCCTGGTGGGGCACACGGGTGCCGGAAAAACAACACTGATCAATCTGTTGTCCCGGTTTTACGATAACGAGCAGGGAGAAATCCGCATTGACGGCATTGATATCCGCAGCGCAACCCGTGAAAGCCTGCGGCGGCAGTTAGGTATAGTCCTGCAGCAGACCTTTTTGTTCAGTGAGTCTGTGCTGGAAAACATCCGTTACGGCCGGCTTAACGCCACGGATGAAGAGGTGTTTGCCGCAGCCCGCACTGCCCGGGCAGACGGTTTTATCCGCCGCCTGCCCCAGGGCTACCACACATTGCTTTCCGAGCGGGGGTCAAACCTGTCCCAGGGCCAGCGCCAGCTTCTGGCCATTGCCCGGGCCATCCTGGCCGATCCGGCCATCCTGGTCCTGGACGAGGCCACAAGTTCCGTGGACACCCGTACGGAGGTACTCATCCAGCAGGCACTTGACCAGCTGATACGCGGCCGCACAAGCTTTGTCATTGCCCATCGTCTTTCCACCATTGCCAATGCCGACCAGGTCATTGTCATTGACAAAGGCAAAATTATCGAAAAAGGCTCCCCCCGGGAACTTCTGGCCATGCAGGGCAGCTATTACCAGCTGTATCAAAGCCAGTTCAAGTACCGGCCCGGTTAGAATATGAAATTAAAAATTAATTGACAATACAGACAAATAGTTATAGTATGCAGAGTTTTTTTAGATACTATATATATGATGTCAGATTGTAAGGAGATAAATCCATGTATGCAGTAATCAGAACCGGGGGCAAGCAATACAAGGTCCATGAGGATCAGGTTTTAAAGGTTGAAAAACTTGAGGGCAGCCAAGGATCTGCAATTGAGTTTAATGATGTCCTTTTATACTCCGATGGTGAGACCGTAACATTAGGCGCGCCCAAAATTGAGAATGCAAGCGTCAAAGCTTTTATCGTGGAACAGGGCCGGAGCAAAAAACAGCTTGTATTCAAATACAAACGGCGCAAAGGCTACCGGAAAATGAGAGGCCACAGACAGCACTACACTGAAATCAAAATTGATTCCATTTCAGCTTAATTGTGTGTCTTTAAGGCATATTAAATTTGTAGCGTGTTAATGAAAGAGAGATAACTATGTCACATAAAAAAGCAGCAGGCAGTTCAAAAAACGGTCGTGATTCAAACTCCCAGCGGCGGGGTGTGAAAAAATTCGGCGGAGAAAAAGTCACCGCAGGTAATATCATTATCAGACAGTGCGGCACCAGAATCCATCCCGGCAACAATGTAGGGATGGGCAAAGACTATACCCTTTTTGCCAAGATTGACGGTGTCGTGACCTTTGAAAGAAAAGGTCGTGACAAGAAAAAAGTTAGTGTATATGACGCGTGAAATTCGTTGATGAAGCTATTGTTACGATCAGGTCCGGAAGCGGCGGTGCAGGCTGTGTCAGTTTCCGGCGTGAACGTTTCATTGAAAAAGGCGGGCCCAACGGCGGAGACGGCGGCGATGGGGGAGATGTCATCCTTCGGGTGGATCCTTCAAAACGGACCCTGTATGAATATCGCCGCCAGAAACACTTAAGCGCAAAGAACGGATCTCCCGGCCTCGGACAGCAGAAACACGGCAAAAACGGCAGTCACTGCTATCTGTCACTGCCTCCCGGTACCATTGTCTTTGATGCTGAAACTTCAGAGATTCTTGCAGACCTCACCGACCCTGTCAAAGAAATAGTTATAGCCCGGGGCGGCATGGGCGGACGGGGCAATAAACGATTTGCCACATCCACCAACAGAGTGCCCAGATTTGCCCAGCCCGGAATCCCGGGTGTTGAGATGAAACTTCGCCTGGAGCTGAAACTCATGGCAGATGTCGGGCTTGTGGGCCTGCCCAACGCAGGCAAGTCCACCCTGATTTCAAGCATTTCCGCAGCCCGGCCCAAAATTGCCGAATATCCCTTTACCACACTGACCCCGACCATCGGCATGGTGGAGCCGCCCTTTGGCGAACCCTTTGCCGTAGCTGACATCCCCGGACTGATTGAAGGTGCCCATGAAGGGGTGGGGCTTGGAATAAAATTCCTTAAACATATTGAACGTACTGGCATTCTGGTGCATCTCATTGATTCAGGCGGTATTGATCCGGAAAATCCGCTGGCACAGTTTCAGCTTATAAACAATGAACTGGCAATGCACAGCGATACCCTGGCAAACAAAACCCAGGTTGTGGTGCTCAATAAAATTGATCTTACGGGCACAGAAAACCGGGTTGAGGCCTTTCGAAACGCTTTGCCTGATCAAACTGTTTTTACCATTTCCGCAGCCACGGGCAATGGCGTTAAAACCCTGGTCAACCACCTGGCTCAACTGCTTCAAGCAACAGAACCTGAAGACAAGGGATAGTGCCGGGCAACCTTTAACGGACAGCCAAGATGGATGCAGGACTTTTCGGCGGCACATTCAATCCGGTTCACAACGGCCATTTAAGTATTATCCAATACGTTAAGGCACATTGCGCCCTTGACACAATCATCCTTTACCCGTCAGCCCTGCCCCCCCACAAACCCAACCATAACCTGGCGTCAGCACAGGATCGGCTGGCCATGGTAAAAGGTGCTGTGAAGCATCTGAATGGATTCCAGGTCTCTGACATTGAGCTTCAGCGGCAAGGCCCGTCATTTACCATCGATACCATATCCCAGTTTAAAACCATCTTTGGTAAAGACGCCCGTTTTCATCTGCTTTTAGGCTCTGATGCTTTTTTTGACACGCCTTCCTGGAAACAGGCCCGTCAAATTTTTGGGGCCCTGCCCGTGATCGTCATGCAGCGAGGAGAAAAAACCGGGATGGCACCGTTTGCATCCTTTATTGACGAACACGTTGCAAAAGGGTACAAACTTAAAGACGATAACCTTTTTGTCCATGATCGGCTTTTTGCTATCCGCATCTGCAATGTTCCAAGAATTGATATTTCATCAACACAGATTCGGAACCGGATTAAATCCGGTAAATCCATTTCAGGGCTTGTACCTGAATATGTTGAGACTTTTATCAGAACAAAGGATTTATATAAATGATCGCCCTCCAAGAGGAATATATCCCCTATCTTTCCCCGATATTTGACCGAAAACCCAAAAGCTTGGTTGCACTGATGGTCAGTGAATTAACCTCTTATACAGACATGGTGGTCATTGTGGAGGCCGGATCAAGCCGGCAGGTAACGTCCTTGGCCGAACATATTGTAAAATCCCTTAAGGATGTAAAAATAAAGGCACTAGGTGCAGAAGGGGTCAAACAAGGCCAGTGGGCGCTTCTGGATTTCGGGCACCTGATCATCCATGTCTTTGAATCCGATGCCAGGACGTTTTATGATCTTGAAGGACTGTGGAGTGATGCCAAACGGGTTGATCTCTCCGGATTTGGTACCCAGACAGCAACCGATATGGAGGATGACGATGGATTTTGAAAAACAGCCGGTCAATATCTTGATGATACTTGACGGATGGGGCATCAACGAATCGGAAAAAGGCAATGCCGTGGCCGCGGCCAACACACCGTTTCTGGACACGCTTATGGCCGGCTGCCCGAACACAACCCTTAAATGCTGCGGCGAGGCCGTGGGGCTTCCCGACGGCACCATGGGAAACTCCGAGGTGGGACACATGAACATCGGGGCCGGCAGGATTGTGGCCCAGGATTTTGTCCGGATCAACATGGCCATCCGGGACAACCGTTTTTCTTCCGCCCCGGCCCTTGTTTCAGTCATGAACAAGGTCAAACAGGCAGATAAAAGCCTTCATCTTTTAGGGCTGCTTTCCGACGGCGGGGTCCACTCCCACATCAATCACCTGTTTGCCTTAATAAAAATGGCAAAGGATCAGGGCATTACCCGGGTTTATATCCACCCCATTATGGACGGCCGGGATACCTCTCCCACATCAGGCATTGATTTTCTAAAACAGCTTGGGGACAAACTCCAGGACCTTGGCACAGGAAAAGTGGCCACCATGGCCGGCCGTTTCTGGGCCATGGACAGGGATACCCGCTGGGAACGGATAGAAAAGGCCTATGCGCTTTATACCCAGGGCAAAGGGATTGATGCGTCAGGACAGACCCCGGCCCAGGCCATCCAGGCCGCCTATGACCGGGAAGAAACCGATGAATTCATCAATCCGGTATGCTTTTGCCCGGGGAATGAAGGCAGAATTAAAGAGGGCGACGGCGTAATATTTTTCAACTTCCGGGCTGACCGGGCCAAGGAGATCACCCGGGCATTTACACAAAAAGATTTTTACGAATTTGAGCGGCCCGTCAATCCCACGCTTTCCGATTTTGTGTGCATGACCCGGTATGACGAGCACTTTGATCTGCCCGCAGCCTTTGGTCCCCAGCACTTGGACAACATTTTAGGACAGATCTTAAGCAAACATAAAATCCCCCAGCTTCGCATTGCAGAGACTGAAAAATACGCCCATGTCACCTATTTTTTCAACGGCGGTGACGAGGCTGTTTTTGAGGGAGAAGAGCGCATACTCATCCCCTCCCCCCGGGATGTGGACACCTATGACCAAAAACCTGAAATGAGTGCAGCCCAAGTGGCGGATACAGCCTGCAAGCAGATCAGATCAGGCAAATTTCAGTTTGTGGTGCTTAACTTTGCCAACATGGACATGGTGGGCCATAGCGGCATATTTGAAGCGGCGGTAAAGGCATGTGAAACCGTGGACATCTGTGTAAAAAAAGTCGTTGAAGCCATCTGGGAAACAGGCGGCACTGCTTTTGTCACGGCAGACCACGGCAACGCCGAACAGATGCTGGCCCAAGACGGGTCCCCCCATACGGCCCACACCTTAAATCCGGTAAGATTTATCGTTGCAGCCAAGCCAGCCCCTGCCATCACGCTTCTGGACGGCAAACTTGGGGATATTGCCCCGACCATACTCAAGGTTCTTGGCATAGAGCAGCCCTTGGAAATGACAGGCCAATGCCTGATCCAGGGGAAATAAGACAAATATTAAAATTAATGATTTCACAACTTGAATAGTTTATAAATTATGACACTTGATCAAATCACTGATTATATTACCGGCAAAGAGATCGACAATGTGGGCGCGGAAGCCAGCCGCCAGATTTTTGAAAAATTCCTGGTTCAGACCAAAGGATACGCCAAAACAGATATCCGTGTGGATGTCCCTTTAACCGTTCAGTTCAAGGGCGAAGACTATCTGTCCGTGATTGATCTGATTGTAAGCGTGGAAGACCGCCCCTTTATGGCCATTACCTGCGTGGCAGGGTCTATTGGATCCTATGAGAGGGAAATTCTGGCCGGTGCCAGGCTGATCTATGACCACATCATTCCCTTTGCCGTATCCACGGATGCCAGGAGCGCCATGATCAAAGACAGCATCACAGGAAAAACAATCGGACAGGGCCTTGACGCCATCCCGGATTATTCCCAGGCCCGGGACCTGTTAAAAAAAATTGAACCCATTGTCCTTGATCCGGATAAAAGAAGCGGTGAAATGATCATCTACAGATCTTTCAACCTGGAAAAAGTCAACAAATGAAAAACTGTATTCATAGAAGAATCTTCATATCCCCAATGATTCTGGTGTCCAGGCAGGACCGAATGAATTGATTCATAGGTACCGGGTTTTCGGTTTCGTAAAATTCCAGCATCAGGGTGTTGAATTCCAGTTTGCGTTTTGCCTGGATATTTATCCCTGGAAATCCGTTTTGAAGAAGAAAACCGTTCATTACGAAGCGGCCGGTGCGTTTATTCACATCATGGTAAAACTGGTTTCGGGCCATGGCTAAAAAATAATGGATTGCCCGGTCATACACATCAATATATTCAAAGGCAGTTGACAGCATCAGGTCAAACTGTTCCGGTAACTGCTCTGACATAGGTGGCGTATACAGGGTGCCGGCAATGGTTACGATTCCGTCCCTGAATTTTCCCCAGGTCAGCGCATCTTCTTTTGCCGCTAGTTTGTGAATTTTATTGACCGTTAGCATATCGACTTTAAAATTATCATTTTCAACCAGACTGAAAATGTATTTCCAGGCATTTGCCTGGTTCAGGGCCACCTGCTGATCCGAAACCTTATGTCCACCAACGGTTATACCGTCAAGCAGGGTCTGAATTTCAGGAATGGTGAAATTCAGGCCCTCCAGGTTTACAGCGTCACACACAAACTCAGGCATCATTCTTTTTGTGTGCATCAATGCCCTGTTTTTATCGGGGGTCATCCCCCAATGACGGTCCTGCATAGCGTACTTATTTCCAATTATGCCCGGGGCACATCCTTGCCGCAATGTTTGCATACCGTGGCCCGGTTTTTAATAATCTCGGCACAGAAGGGACACTCCCGGGTGAAATGGCGTTCATGGAGCTGCTCAATGGCTTTTTTCACCCCTTCCTGGAGCACCGGGGTCGGGAACTTATGGTTGATCAGGTGCTCCACAGCCGTGGCATCACCTAACTCGCCTACCATTTCTGCCGCTTTCAGCCTGACCTTGGGCGGAATTTTGGGATCCAGGCAGAGCTTTAAAATCTCATCCCAATCCTTGGAAATATAATAATCAGTGAGAATGGAAAAAGTCTGTTTCATCAGCTCTTTTTTGGCCTCTTCCGCGATAAGGGCGGCATCATCCATAACAGAGCCGGTGCCGCCGATGGGGCTGAACACGGGCATGTATTCAAAATGGT
>NZ_JBFXHE010000114.1:0-11347 GCF_050177295.1 Desulfobacter sp. | reverse complement strand
ATCTATCCCCAGTTGTCCGGCAAGAATTCCGGCATCGCTGAAAAGCAGCGCCTCAAATTCATGCACTGCGACAAAAGGTATAAATCTGCGTTCTGCTTGCCGGCCGGGAAAAAGCGAGACAACCTGTTCCCTGGTCGCCTCATTGATCGTCCCTGCAATTTGGGCAGGAAGCGCGTTCGGCGGCACCAGATCAAGTCCAGGCCATTCTTTGGTGCCATAGTAATCAATAAAGGTTGTCACATAGGTGTCAGCACGTTGCTTCAGATGGTTTTCCAGATCCCGCCGGACACGGGAGAAACGGACATCTCCGCCTTTTTGTCCGGGTTTTGATATCTGTGTGGCACGCATCCCTATATTCTTATGCCCGATATAGGGGGCTAAAATCCGTTCAATGAAAATTTGCTCTGTTTTGCCCTCTACAATGGCAATCACCTCTATGTAATTACTCATACACCGGCCCCCCGGCAATGACGTTCTTTGACCAGAGTTCGCCCACGGAGTAATCGTCCAGCCATGCTGAAAAGTCTTTTTCCTTAAGCCGTTCAAA
Source organism: Desulfobacter sp. (assembly GCF_050177295.1). Lineage (NCBI taxonomy): Bacteria > Pseudomonadati > Thermodesulfobacteriota > Desulfobacteria > Desulfobacterales > Desulfobacteraceae > Desulfobacter > Desulfobacter sp. Next base: position 10,800 of record NZ_JBFXHE010000114.1, on the reverse strand, counting down.
AGTTGAGGCACCATCCTGACGGTTCATCACGATGATATCTTCAATGCCAAATTGATCGATGAGCGCAGGAGACTGGGTTGCCACAATAACTTGCGTTTGTTTCGAGGCCGCCTGGATCAGTTCAGCAAGCACCACGATTGCGGCCGGATGCAGGCCCAGTTCCGGTTCATCAATGATAATGGTTGAAGGCGGATTTGGCTGCAACAATGCCGTGGCAAGGCAGATAAAGCGGATAGAACCGTCCGAAAGATGATAGGGCTGCATGGGAAAGTCCGACCCTTTCTGGGACCAGCTCAGGCGAACCTTTTCCGCTTCACCAAGTTTTTGCACATCCAGCCGGAAGTCATCAAAAAAAGGGATGACCAGACGGACCGCATCAACAATTTTTTTATAATAGCCGGCAAAGTAATCATCATTTTTAAGGTGCAACAGGAACGGTGCAATATTTGCCGCATCTCCCCTGAGTTTATGGTAATCTTCCACGATCTCTGAACGGCGCATGGGGGCGCGCTCTCCGGTGTCATGAAAATGATAAACCATCCAATTGGAAATGGATTCATAAACGAAATGCCCTACGCCGTTCCATTCACCATTCGTTGATTTTTCATCACGTTCATCATACAAACGGCTTTCCTTTGATGGGCCACCATAAGAGCGCCAGCTTGTAGTGACGTATTTACGTTCTTCGCTGATCAAAAATGCCTCGTCTGCCGTTGGGGTAAGTTCAAACTTATATGAATTAGAGCCCTTTGAAAAATCACTGAGAGAGGCAAACTCAAACTCCATATTGATTGATTGTGTGATTTTAGGACCATTAAAAAGGAAATTATCAGCCCCCCCGCGTTCAAGAATAAAGCGGCTCAAATTTTTTTGTGTCATGGCCATCAACATGCGGAAAATCTGGACAAAATTACTCTTTCCGGCCCCATTGGCACCAATGATCACATTCAGGTCACCCAGCTTGAACTCGTTGAGTTCTTTAATGGATTTGAAGCCTTTTACTGTTAATTTATCTAATGCGCCCTTCATTCTCAACTCTCCAATATCAATTGAAACTTACCAGTCCGCGTTAAGGTACTTTTTGAGCTGTCCGGGATTGAGTACCTCATAAGGGATCATCTTCTTTTTCTGCAGGGGCGCGATATTTTTACCGACACCGTCGTCGAGGATCGGGTTGTAGCCTTCGGCCAGCAACTCATCGATCTTGGCTTTGAACTCTTCGATCTCTTTGAGCTGTCGGAAGATGCGGTCTTTTTCGTTCTGGGCATCGGCTCTCTCGTTGCCGGAGAGGTCGCTCTGGCGGTTGACCAGTGAACGTTCCCGATGCTCAATGTAGACCGAGCGCAGGCGCATCAGTTTGTCGCGGCTCCATTTGTAAATGATGATGTAGCAGTCGAAACCCTGTTCCGGCCCACTGGAGAGATGCCAGATAAATGGCGTCTTGGGCAGGTACATGAACAAGTTCAGATGGTCGGAGAGTTCAGCAAAGAAATATCTGTTCAGGTACTCGTGGATCGGACGACCAAGCACCGAATCAAAGCTGGAGTACTGTGCCGAGCTGAAGCCTTTTTCACGAAACTTTTCCTCAATACGGTCCAGCAGCACCTTTTCGCCAGCATTGGGCACCAGCGGAATCATACCGTCTTCATCCTCCATGAGGATCTCCCGAATCATATCGGCCAGAAACTCCATGGCCAGTGTATGCATCCGCTGTTTTGGAATCACATTGCTCTGCTTGAACCAGTACCAGACGTTGATCGGGTTGACCTGATGGCGGATGCAGAACTCTTCCAGATCGTTGTTGCTCTGATAGAGGCTTCCAAAACCGCCTTCAATGGCCTCACGCTCTTCAGCGGTGAAATCTTTGGTCGGCAATGCATCGATAAACTCACGGATGGCATCCAGCGGAAATTTTTTGGTGGCTTCTGTTTCGGCCAGATAAGCATCCCGGGCTTGGGAGGTCACCGGAAGGCCGCCGATGCTTTCACCTTCTTTGGCCAGCACCATCGCCTTGTCATGCTCAGTTAGGTCATATACCTCGAATATCTTCTCATTAATGATGGCCTCGTTGATGAAGACTTGAGTGAGGAGGTAGTTTTCAAAGTTAAAGAAATCCTTTGCTCTGGAATTGAAAGAACTGCCTTTAAATGTAGTCAATGGCGGATTGCTATAACTCATTTCAACTATGAAATAGTTACATACATGCTTTTTAATTTCTACGTTTGTGGAGGCATATCTGCTCAAAAACAATTCGGCTTCTTTGTCTGGAATTGGAAATGGGAATCTCTTTACATCATTAGGCATCATGCTTACTGTTGGATTAAGGCAATCAGCAATGTATGATATTAGCTTTGAGTTAAGTGTGGCCAAAGCATAAAAAATGTCTGTTTTAGGAAAAATACACGACGATCCTTTGTCATACAGCATGAATTCATCAATAAACCTAAAAGAAACACCCTTGTTTCCTGCATCTGGCCATGAAATCCCATTTTTAAAGTAAAAGCCCGCTGGTGGGAAACTGAAACTATTTTGCTTCCTTATAAATCTGCCATCATTTTTCCAATTAACACATAACCAAATATTTCCATACCATTTATTAAAAGGTCCTCCCTTAATGTATCTAATCCAATTCTTTTTCTGTGTTTTAGGATATATCTCAGATTCATTTAGCTCCCACCAAAAACGCAACGCACCAAGATTATTTCCAGTTTTTAGTCCATAAGCGATTTTTGCATTATTCTCTAAAGCATCTGCCCCAAATTTCCCTCGGAAATCATCAGAGATCCAAAAAATAAATGGCCAGGATTTGATGATCTTCAGTTTGGATTGATGGATGGTGTAGTTGTGTTCATTTTGAGTGTCACTGATATAGTCATCAAGAGATTGTAAGCAGAAATCCTTTTTATATTTTTCATTTGGAGTGCGGGTGTATTGATCCAGAGATACGAACCAAGAGTCTCGATCTTTCAATGTCCCTTTTTCTATGACGTAAAAGGCAGGATCGACCATAATACTGCCAAACATGTTACAATAGCCATAATCGACAAAGACATTGATGTGTGCTTTATCGATCATGAACTTCCGCACATCCTCAAAAGTTTTGATAAACATGAATGTTCGAGGATGTATCATTGCAACCTTGCCATGCTCCCCTGATAACTCAAAACACCGCTTGATAAAGGTGGCGTACAGGTTGGTGTGGAACTTATACGGCTTCTTGTAGTTATCCCCAATAAACTCCCTAAGCTCTGGTCCAAAGTCAGCGCTATCGGTATAGGGCGGATTTGCCGTCGCCACATCATGTTCGGTAGTGAGGATTTCAAGGAAGGTGATGGCATCCCGGGTCTTACTGGTCAGAAAGGTATTGCCTTGAGCCCTTGCATATCGTTCGACAGCTATTTTTAAGTTAGCAAAGAAGGTGGTCGCAAATTTTATTTCTTTATTAATGTTTTGTTCAGAGAACAAATCCATTTGTACAGGCTTTGGTTTAATTTCCCATTTTTCACCACTAAAAAGCACCCCTTGTTCGATATTTCTTTGTTCTACAAGTTGGTTTAGTTTTGCGTTCACCTTTTCATCAAGACGGATCAGAGAACCGAATTTGTAGGCGTACTGCAAATCGTTCCAGATCTCGGCGATCAGCTCCTGCTGGCCTTTATCCAACGTGGAGCCTTCGGTAAAGATGTGTGCAACGGTTTCGTATTCCGGCAGGTAAAAATCGGAGGAGACCACATTAAAGGCAAGCTCGCCAATGGTGCGGCGTTTCTTCCTGGCCTTGATGAACAGACCAAGCTGGGCCAGCTGAACAGCCCGGTCATCCAGATCAATGCCGTGCAGGTTGTTTTCGATGATCAGCTTTGGGATATCCTTTTCATCATAATCGGCCCCGTAATTATCGATCTGATCCACATAGAGTTCATAGAAAAGATCAAAGGCATAGAGCAGGAAGTTGCCCGATCCGCAGGCCGGGTCGATAAGTTTAATCTCGTGAAGATTTTTTTTAACCACGGAATACACAGAAGACACAGAATATTGATTTTCTTTTTCTGTGTTTTCCGTGTGTTCTGTGGTTCCGACATTTGCGATTTTATATCTTTTCCGTATCTCGGAATCCGGATACATTTCCAGATAAAGCTTGCCCAGGGAGTTGTCCACCAGAAACTGCACCACCCAGCGGGGTGTATAGACTTGTGACTGCAGGGAAACCTTGTTGTATTCGGTTTTGTCTTTACTGTTCTTGTGGGCCTGTTTCTTTTTGTTGTTGTAGCTCTCATACATCCAGCCGAGTACATCGTCGCTTTGCCAGATGTCGCTTCCCACCTGGCTGTCCTTTTCCACGGCATTGAAGGCATCAATGATCTCGTTGAGGCTGATGGCATCGGGCAGCAAGGCATAGGGGTAATTTCTGTTGTATAAATGGAGCGTTTCACCAAGATTATCAAATTCATAGATGATATATTCACGAATGCCTTCAAGCTCCTCACTGCGCATGTGCGGGTTCATCTCCAACCATGCTTTATGGCCAAAGGAGCGGTCCCCGTGTTCAGGCAGCTTGGTCAATACCGGCGGGAACAATGCAGCCGCTTCCATGACTTTGACGGCGGCCAGCCGGTTGAACAGGGTGAAGGTCAGCTCATCAATGAGCTTTACGCGTGCATGTTCGTAATCACCGGTTTCCCTGGTATGGGTTTCAAGCATCTCCTCAAAGCGCAGCCGTTTGGGTCTGACGTCTTCGGGAAGCTTTTCGATGTCCAACTGCTTGTTTTTGCCGATCCCCAGCCGGGCGAAATTTTTATCAAACGCCGCTTCAATGAGATTTCTGAGCTTATCGACATGTTCTGCCAGTTTCATTCGTTAAATCCTTTTATTTTAACCACAGACCACACAGAAAACACAGAAAGGGATTTGTTCATTTTACAATCCTTTCTATTGTGGCTTTTGGGTAATGTCCGAAGTTTACGAGGAATCCGAGTTGCAGCCCTGTAGCTTTCAGGTAATTGTGTAATTGGGCACGGTGCTCATCACAAAACTCTTTCACGGCTTTTAACTCAACGATGATTTGTCCGTAACATATTAAATCCGGTTTGTATATTTGTTGAAGTTTTTCGCCTTTGTAAAAAAGTTCCAGTTCGGGTTGTGATCTGAATGGTATGTTCTGTTTACGCAGTTCTTTTTCCATACACTCCTGATAGACTGCTTCCAAAAATCCACATCCCATCTCACGATATACATCAAACACGGCACCACGAATGGCATAGCTTTCTTCCTTAAATAAAAAATTTTTCTGTGTTTTCCGTGTGTTCTGTGGTTCCACTATTCGATCTCCAGTTCGATTCCATCCATCTCACGCATACCGGATAGTTCCTGCAACTGCTCATTAAGGATTTTTTTATATTCACCGACGGTCATCTTTTGTTTAATGGACAACCTGATCTTGCGGGGCGGTTTCGGTCCACTGCTCGATGTGCCGCTGTTGTTTGTATCCGGAGCCTTTTGGATAAAATTATTCTGAATCTTCAGCAGCTCATTATCCTTGATCGGAATCAGGTCAATATAATTCAAGATATCCGACAACGAGAAACCACAGTTTTTACAGGTAATGGCATATTCCAGAACCGGTTCTTTAATAATCCGGTCCGAGCAGTAACGTTTAAGCTCGTCCAGTTTTTTTTGGTTCTGGACATTCAGCTCGGCTGGATAGCCCTTCAGCGTTTTGAGGGCTGCATCTACTTTACCGTTGAGCAGCTGGTATTCATGGCTCATCCCGGTAGCTGCGTTCTTAATCAGTTTATAATAGCTGTCTTTAACAATCTGCGCCTGCTGTTGCAAATTGCCGAAATTTTTAACCATGTCCTGCTTGTAGATGCGGCCAAATTCTTCTTGCGCTTCCTTAATGGTGCTGTCGGCCCGGTCCGCTTTTTTGAGTTCGCTCACCACCTCTTCAATGAATCGTTTGAACTCTTTGACTTTGGAGAAGTTCTTTTTAACAAATTTTTGTGCTTTTAGAATGGTTTGGATTGCGTCGGAGAACTGATCACTGTTGGTCAACAGGTATTCAACCTTTTCAATGTAGTTGCTTTCCGTGACCTTCCCGGTATAGTTCAGCAACGTCTGCTTTTGGCCGGCAACCTTCGGGAAAAGGGATTCAAATCCTTCAACCGTATCACCCAGGGTTTTCAGTGCGCCGATGAAATGATCCGCCATGAGTCTGATGCTGTCGGCCAGATCAAAGTCGTTGGTGTTCCAGTCCACCTTGCGCCCGGCATGGGATTCAATTTCCAGATCCATCAGCAACTGGACAGCCTGATTTTTCTGGGCGGCAGTCAACGTGGCCGTGATGGATTTAAACGATGCAGACTTGAACTTGGTGGCATTGGTAAAAGCTTCCTGAATGCAGCTCTGATCATGGGAGAACCATGTATCCCCGTTGTATTTGACTGACAGGCGACCGGCCCGAAGGAGCGCAGCTAAGGTAGAAACGATAGTTCCGAAAGAATAGCCCCACGGTGCGCCGGAAAGATCAGACTCGAGCGTGCGACCATCTACATAGCGGCTCTTGATTTTTGCATTGATCTCTTCAACCACTTTCAAGTGATCGCCGGTAAAGTTGCCGTGGCTGTCGAAAAATTTAAAGTCGTCACTGGAAAAGAGACGGCTCAAGCCTTCCTTGCGGCTGCTGAAAATTTTGGATACCAGACTTTCGGACAGACCGGAGGCCAGACGCTTGGTATAAATGTTTTTGATCAGTTTACGCTGTAGTTCGCTGATGGTGCCCTTAAAGCTGTCAGGATTAAGCAGATGTTCATCAAACATATAGATTAAAGAGGCGTTGCGGTACGCCTTTTCAATTTTAACCCGGAGGTCTTTTCCCTTCTCTTCCCGGATGATGGAAAAGTCCCGGATGATCTGCCGCTTGGCCGGATCTGACTCATTGGCGTATTTCTCTTCCATGTATGCGTAACGGCTGACTTCACCAATCAGCTTATCGATAAGAGAGAACTCTTTGTTATCCGGCACCAGCGTAATAAGATCCTTTTGATATTGGGTCTCCAGTTTGAGGTTTTCAATGAAATCCTGTCTGTTCTCGCTGATATTGAAGAGGCTGTAAACCGTCAGTTTCAGCTGTTTGTTACCCGGACCGGCCAGTTCATCATCCTGATCGGAAAGGACACTGAATTTAAAGCTGTCCGTGCCATCGTTAAAAGCCGCCACCGGATTAAACAGTTTGTAGTCCCTGATGCAGTTGATCAACGAGCGTTTTTTATTGAAAAGCTCGACATCAAAATCTTTCATCTCCTCAAGAAGTTTCCCCTCAAGATCGGATGTAATTTTGTAGTTGTTGTTGGAAAGAAGCAGGACTTTGGCTTCAAGCAGCAATGAGAGCGCCTCTTCAATAACCGGTTTGACATCATAGTAAGTGGTAATGTCCGAGATATAGCTTTTGGTGATGTTTTCCACGGTTGGTGACACGACTTCCGAATCGGCAAGCAGATGGATTGTTTTCAGCAGTTTCTCACCATCAATGGTGCTGCTGCGTTCTTTTAAAATTTTTCCGGCTGTATCGTATTTATTGACAAGCCCGATGGAAGGTGCCGTCTGCGCCTCAGTGCAGATGGCATACCCCGGCGTAAAGCTGTAGAGTTCATTATCCCGCATCTGTTTGCGAAGCACATCAAACGTGGTGATAATCATTCCGCGAGCGGCAATCTGAGTCGCCACCAGGGCATTGGAGCTGAATAAAAATTTTTGTAGAATGTCGAACTGGTATTTATGGAAAGGATAGTAGGTCGCAAATTCATCTGCATCAGCGGTTTTGGTTGGAAAGGATGATTTTAAATTGGTGGCATCCGATACAAGTCCTTCATTTTTTTTGTGGTAATCTAAAAGCTGCTTGTGGCCGGCATCAGTTTTATGAAGCAGTCGGGAGCGGATGATAACATTAACCTCTGTGGCCTCAAGATGCACCTTGGTCTTAAAACGGTCGGTGACCTTGGTCAGCTGGCTTCGACTGACATTGGCATTATTGATGACATCATCAAGTTTTTCTTGGGCAATGGCAATGGTCCAGACTCTGTTGCTGATGCTTGAAAGCGCTTCGCTCATGCCTTCCAGATCGAGCAGCGTGAATTTTTTCTGGCTGATCGCCTCGCTGGCTTCATCAAAAACAAAAACAAGGGTTTCATCGGGTTGGGATTTCAGGTACTTTTCGAGTTCTGTTTTAAACTTACTTGCCGAAAAATTATCCATGGCGGCACTGTACACTTTTTGGGTGTCGGTATAGTCGGCTTCGCTGTATCCCATCTCAGCAAATACTTTTCGCATAATCCTTGCCACTTTACGGTTATTGATCTTCAACTCATCCCATTCCTGATCTTCGAGGGATCTGGCCTTGTCTTTAAACGCCTCCAGTTTTCCATCAATGAAGAGATCGAATTCCATATAGCCATAAAGATCATCCCGGAAGCCAAGGTTTTTCAAAAGGCAGACAAAAAGGGTAAACGCCAATCCTCTGTCTGTGTTCTGCTTGGCTATGTCAAGAAATACAACCCTGCTGTTGATGGATTCCAGGTTGCGGATAGCGTTCTCAATGAGACTCTCGTCTGAAACCCCTTTAAGTCTTGGGATAAAGCGCTCCCGGGCAGGTGTCCCGTTGATGACCGGATTATCAATGATATATCCCAGCATTTTGCCGAAATATGATTTACCGGAGCCGTAAAAGCCGGACAGCCAGACGCCGGTTTCCTTTATATTAGAGGTAAACTGATTGGTAAAATTGTACAGGTGTCGCCCAATGCCCTCAGTCACGATATATGATTCAATTTCCTGCTGGATTTCCAGTTCAGAGCGATCCTCAAGGTCAATTACATTTTTAATATCTTCCTGAAGATCCAGAGTTAGAATTTCGTTTATTTTTGTCATGTCCAGCCCCTCATTTTACCAACGTGCAGCGATACTTTGATGCAGGTTTGAAATTCAAAAAGTAAATGTTGTCGTCTTCAATCTTTGAAGGATAAAAAATCACAAGAGGATGAGGTAGAGTCATGACGCTCTTATGCCCCATGATGTTGACGTTTTCAATCCCTGTTCCAAACAGGCACCCGGTTCTTATCAGAAATGGGATTTTATCGTTTTGGCAGGCATTCTCAATTTCAGTGATAATCAGGTCAAAAAGGTCCGGCGTTGGATCATCCGAACGGAAAATCAGGTGTGGCGTATTTTTAAAATCGTTGTAATACTCGTTGAAGGCATCCCAGCCGTCCTCGTCTATGAACTGAACCAGCAATTTACTGACATCAATAAAGGATGCGCTGTCAGGGTAAAGCTCTTTTGCTTTGTCTATATATTGCTGCTCTTGGTTCGGTGGGTATGAAAAAAGGATGCTGTTCCCGCCGTTGGCCTGTCGCCGCAACTGGTCCTGATTTTCTATGTGAAACTTGAGATCAGAAAATTTTTGCTGGTGGTCTGTGATATAGGACATCGCAAATTCCTTTATAACTATGGGTCAGTTCAATGTTCAAAGCGACACCGGTAAAATTCATATTAAAATAGCCTTTAAGAGAAAGCTTTTTCAGTCGGTCTTGAACATCTCCCGATGGTATAAAGCTGATGGGTAACAATTCATTTGTCAGGATATTACTGGAGCCTGGAGAGAATAATTTTGCAAAGTAAAGGAAGAGGACCAGGGCTTCTGAAGAGGGCCTGATGTGCTTGAATGATTTGACTCTTCCGGGGCTCAGAAATCCAAGCTTGCTCATCAGGTTCAGGTACTTTGTCGAAAGCGTATTGATCGTATTCTCAGACCAGGTTATTTCCAGCGAATCGTTCCGGCTCAGGAATTCTTTAAGATAAGCGGTAATATCATCCTTGGATATGCCGGCGCGGCCTGAGTAGTAGATTTTTACAAAAACACGTGAGCAGATTTCTCTGAACAGCCTGTTATTCAGAGCGAACTGCCAAACAAGAACCCGTTCTTTGTCCTGCAATGGTACCCGCTCGGTAAAAATCCCCTGAATGAGAGCCTGATGTTCTTCGTTCCTGAAATGTAAAAAAGCCTTCCGAACCTCTCGCTCAATCCTCGTGCGGCTTTTTTCTGTACGCAGATTAAATTCATTACGTTGATTGACGAGCGCGTTCAAGGAATCGGATTGACTGAAATATGAATCTATGGCTTTAAAAATAACACTGCAATCCTTCAACCCGCCAATCACATTAATTGCAGTATTATAAATATCAGGGTCTGTTGTGCTATTCAGTCGGCCCATGGATCACCGCTCATCTTTTTCCTGTTTATCTGCTGCTCCGTCAGAGCGCACCCATTCATCGACCTCGTCCTTTTTAAATTTCCAAAGACGTCCCACTTTATGGGCAGGAATAATCTTTTTAGAAAGCCACTTATAAACCGTGTCCTTCTTAACACCCAAATAATCTGCTATGTCTGCTACAGACAACCACCTGTCATCCATTTTTTTTTCGTAATATCTTTGACCGAGGACTATATCAGAAACGCACCTCTCTCAAAATGAATTTCAGGGAGCAGACTATTATTAATATTCAACACTTTGAGATTACTCGTTTTTCCGGGTTTTTGCTTTGGGTAGAAAGCGACAGATATGGTATTTATGAACTCCCAGGCATTTTTTGAGCGGGTGTTGACTATTTTTATTATTGGGTGTCTGGCATGTAAAATCTGGCAGATCAAACAGAGGTGTCTGAGGCTGGGAGACTATTCGTCTAACACGCTCCGTTTTTTTGGGCCGGATAAATACCTAAGATTTTCCCTGTTGATCACCCTGTAATTTT
>NZ_JBFXHE010000113.1:0-11349 GCF_050177295.1 Desulfobacter sp. | reverse complement strand
CCCAGCTGGGATGAACGCATTTACTACCGGATGGTGAAAAAGCTTGGACTTTCACCAGGCCATCTGATCCGGCAGATGTCCTGCGGCCAGCGTTCCCAGGTGGTGCTGGGGCTTTTGATGGCCCAGCAGCCTGAACTGCTGCTCCTTGATGACTACTCCATCGGGCTTGATGCCGGATACAGACGGCTGTTTCTGGATGAAATGCGCGACTATCTGGCCCAGGGGAACCGCACTGTATTTTTAACCTCCCATGTGATCCAGGATATGGAAAATTTTGTGGATGAGGCGATCTTCCTCGAACGCGGCGGGAATTTGATGATCACCTCCCTGGCGCAGTTTAAAACTGATTTTTCCTGCTTCCGGTTGCCGGTTTCAGCCAATGGCAGCACCTCCGGCGTACCCCGGGGCATGAACCGGGAACAGGTGCTGTCTGCCTGCCCCATGCTCAAAAATATTGAAATTCATAAGGATCACTGGGATCTGTTTACGTTTTCCCCGGTCCGGGAACTGGAGAATGCGCTTAAAAATACAGACATTCCCGGGAACCTGCTTGAGCCTATTCCTTTAAGCCTTGAGGATGCATTCATCGGATACACGGGGAGGTATTAATGATTCAGGCCATTTTCCGAAAAGAATTTTTCAAAATCCGCGGACCCGGATTACTGGTGATCGCTGCCCACATCTGTATCCTTCTATACCTCTATGTTGCCACCCGGAGGCTGTTTATGCTGGACCACCCGGAGGTGGTGTGGTATCGGGTACTTCACTTGGGCCAGATCCATTTTGGCCTTTTAAAATATATCCCGCTTTTATCCGGTATGCTGATTGCCTGTTTTCAGTTTCTTCCTGAAATGTGGGGAGAGCGGTTCCGCCTTTCCCTTCATCTGCCTGTGCCCCCTGCATTTGTAGCCCTGACTCATCTTCTGGTGGGGCTGACCGTTTATTGCGCCATGGCCCTGGCCGACCTTTTCGGACTTGGTCTGATTACAGGCCTGTTCTTTCCCTGGCAGGGTATAAAAATCAGTTTGTTGACCGCCCTGCCCTGGACCATGGCCGGGGCAGGCGCCTATCTTGGCATGGCACTGGCTTTGCTTGAACCTAATTTCCGGCTCAAGGCAGTCAACCTGGTCATTGGGGCCGGCATCACAGGGCTTTACCTGCAACCTGTTGACCCCGGTGCATACGAACCATGTCTGGCACTGCTCAGTGTGCCCCTGGCGTTGATGATGCTGGCAGTGCTTTTACCGGTATTCAGATTTCGCTGCAGGAGAGTAGGATAATGAATCCCAAAGCGCAGGCAGTTTATTATGTCCTGGTCATCCTGGTATCTGCGGTATATCTGCCCATGCTGTATGACAAAATTTTTATGGATGACGTTGAAAAAACCCATCTGTTCTACAGCCCTGTCAGCCAGGACTTTATTTTAACGGAAAAAATAGTGGGAAAGGTGCCGGACCCTGCCAAAGGATTTGCCTTGGACCACCACAGCAACCTGGCTTATATGAAAGCGGACGGCACCTATGTGCCCCGCAAAACCTTTGAACGCCATCTGCCGTTTATCTACTATAAAAACATGGAGATCCAGGGCCTTTTGCCCATGACCCTGAACGGGCAGACCTTTGATAAAATAACGATCAAGGCCCAGCGCCGTGTTCTTGAGCTTAAGGCCAAAGATCTTGCTGAAAAATCCCCCCATGTGCCGTTCTACCCCCTGCTGGAATCCAACCCGGGCCAGGCCAGGCTAGTTTTTCCCGAAGACCGGTTCCGCATGACAGACAGTGATATGGAGTTCATCAATGCCGATGAAAATGCTGTGGATCCAGTGTTCACAAAAATGTACACCTATACCCTACCCTTAAAAAAAAGGGATTTAAATTCCCTGCCAGATCTGTGAACGGCAAATTTACGGTGCTTAAACCCTTTGACGAAGGCGTGTTCATTGTGGACCGCGATTATCATGTTTTTCATGTCAAACGGGTGGATGACAAGCCTGAGATCAAGAAAACCCCGATTTCGCCTGAATTGAGGATCAGGGCCATCCAGGTATCTGAAAACAGCCAGAAGAAATTTTACGATTTAGCCCTTGACGGCAACGGCGGCATCAGCCTGATATCCTATGACAACTACCGGCTGATACCATTGCCGTTAAACAATTTTGATCCTGACCGTATGGACTTGAAACTGATTTTTAATCCCTTGTACTGCACGGCGGTGTATTCCGATGATACGGTGATACGGGCAGTTCTCCTGGACGACTCTTTTTCTCCGGTTAAAAGTTATGAGCACACCATGTCCAGGGCCACAGCCACACCCGCGACCCTGTTCCGGAATATACTGTTTCCCTTTGTCCTGGCACTTGGCCCCACCCCGGACAGCAGGTATGTCAAGGCCAGGCTCGTGCCCGGCACCATATGGTCTTTGTCCGGCATGGGCATCTGTGCACTGCTCTTTGCCGGTGGTGCAAAAATATTTACAGGCCAATGGCCCCGGGGTATGCGGACAGCCACTGTGGCCCTGACCGGGCTTTACGGACTGGTTGCCATGGTTATCGCAACTATCAGTGATTAGGAGAAAAATAATGATTGAAAACATGATTGTCGCCTTTGCCGTGTGTGGTGCGGTTTTCTACCTTTACCGGCATACCAATGTCCATTCCCGTTTATCACACAGTTTTCTGCCTTTTCTGGTTCCGGCACTGATCTGTCTTACGGCAGCCAGCGCATTGGGCCACACCCTTTACATTCAGCCCACCCGGTTCATGGCCGATGAAGGCAAATCCATTCCGTTCTTTTTCTGTTACGGCCACTTCATCCCTGTGGCCGACGGCATCCGGGGCAAAAAACTGAGCCGAGTCCAGGTAATCGCCCCTGACGGAAAGGCCCGGACCGTTGACATCATGGACAGCCAGGGATTGCATTCACACATGGTGGAATACAATGCCCCTGGTATCTGGGGACTGACCGCTGAAACAACGCCAGGCTACTACACCTTTTTCAAGGATACAAACGGCAAAGAACAGCATGCCGTCAAATCCATTGACAAGATCAAAAATCGGCCTGGCACGGTAATAACAAGCTACTATTCCAAACAATACGCCAAAACCTATATTAAATGCGGCATCCCCAAAGGGCCTTTCCCTGCAAATCTGAGTCTGCCCCTGGAACTTATACCTGCAACCGATATTTTTGACCTCAAATCCGGGGATACCCTGGAACTTCAAGTTGTCCTGGATGGGAAGCCATATACAGGCGAAGGGACCTGGGATGCCACGTACATGGGGTTTTCCACCCTGACATTACAAATTGATAATGAACGCAAACGGCCTGAATCCAAATCCCATTAGTTTCATTATTCTTTTTATATGAAAGTCTCATCAACGCGCTGGAATTAAAGGACTTTCATTTTTCGTTGTGGCAGGTGTTTCTGCCATGTATGTTATACAAAACATATTGACGCCCTGCCCTGCCTGCATTAGACTACCCGCGCTTGAATCGGAAGCGCCCCTGTCTCCTCTCTTTATTTTTCTGCTTTCAAAGCCAAAGGATTTGGTTTATGCAAAAACGCTTTTTTTTTCTGTCAGACACCCCCTGGCCAGCCATGTGTCTGGTTTTTCTTTTTGTGACTCTTCTTGCGGGCTGCAACGCCGTGGGACCGGATTACAAACAGCCGGACCTTTTCCCGGAAGGGTCCTGGCACGCCCCCATGCAGGAGGGGTTGGCGCAAACGCCTTCAGCCCCTGAACAGCTGGCCCAATGGTGGACGGTACTCAATGACCCGGTGCTCACGGATCTGATCTTTTGTGCGGTTCAAAACAATCTGGATGTGAAACTGGCCTTGGAGCGCATTCGCCAGTACAGGCTGCTCAAGGGAATTGAAGAAGCAGATAAACTGCCCGCCGTCAATGCCTCGGGCGGGACGTCCTGGACCGGGACCAGCAATGAAGACGGTACCGGCACAGTGTCAAAATCCTATAATGCCGGTCTTGATGCCGGCTGGGAAATTGATCTGTTCGGCCGGATCCAGCGCACCATTGAAGCCGCGGACGCCAGCCTGGCCGCCAAACAGGAAGCATGGCGGGACGCCTTGGTCAGTCTTGTGGCAGACCTTGCTGACAGTTACATTAATGTACGTACCGCCCAGATACGTCTTTGCGTGGTCAAGCAGAGCATTGCCTCCCAGACCGAATCTTTCCAGCTGACCCAGTGGCAGAACCAGTCAGGCCTTACCGATGAGCTGGATGTCCACCAGGCCCGGTACAGCCTGGAAAGCGCCAAAGCCCAGATTCCTGCCCTTGAATCCACCCTGGCCGAGGCCATGAACCGGGTGGCGGTGCTGTCGGGTCTTGCCCCGGGCACCCTGAATGATAAACTGACAGATCCCAAGCCCTTGCCCCGGCTTCCGCCGTCCATTGCCGTGGGGCTTCCCGTGGACGCCCTGCGAAGGCGGCCCGATATCAGGGAAGCTGAATACGAACTCATTGCCCAGACCGCCCAGGTGGGGGTGGCCACGGCAGGCCTTTATCCCGATCTGACCCTGTCCGGCTCCATCGGTGTCAACGCCCTAAGCCCTGCCGAACTCATTGACAATGCCCTTGACCCATCCCACTGGACCCGGTCCCTGGCCGCAAGCCTGTCCCACACCCTGTTTGATGCCGGCAGTATCCGTAAAAACATTGAGGTTCAAAGCTCATTGCAGGAACAGGCCCTGATCCAGTATGAAGCAACCATCCTGTCGGCCTTGGAAGAGGTGGAAAATGCCCTGGTGGCTTATGCCAAGGAGCAGATCCGCCTGGACCATCTAAGTGTTGCCGCTGAACAGGCCCGGATCGCCGAAGACCTGGCTAAAAAGAAATACGAATCCGGCCTTGTTGATTTCACCACAGTGCTGACATCCCAGCAGACCGTGTTATCCTATGAAAGTGATCTTGCCACAAGCCAGGGCACCTGTGTATCCGATCTGATCACCCTTTATAAGGTCCTTGGCGGGGGCTGGTCCCCGGCCGGATCTAACAACACCGCAGGCGGACAAAACAGATCTGAAACACAGCAAACCCCTTAACATCTCTGGAGTTCCCATGGATTTAACCGATGATATCAATGACAGATTAAACGCAGCCCACTCCCCAAAAGGCAAAAAGCGCATTTTCATAATTCTATTGATTCTGGCACTTGCCGCAGGCGGGGCTTATTTTTTCCTGCTGCCCCAAGGCCTGCCAGGCGGCAGTTCCGGCCCGGACCCATGGATGACCTTTAAAACTGCGCCTGCCGCTGTCACCGATATCCACGTAACAGTGTCCGCCACAGGCACCCTGGAACCCACCAACGAGGTGGAGGTGGGCAGTGAATTATCCGGCACCATCAAGGCAGTTTTTGCTGATTACAACGACCAGGTCACTGAAGGCCAGATCCTGGCCCGGCTGGACATCACGGATCTGAAGGCCCAGGTGCGCAAAAGCGAGGCATCCCTGGCTTCAGCCCGGGCATCAGTGCGCCAGGCCCAGGCCACCGTGAAAGAGACGGACCGGAAATTAAAAAACCTGAAAAAAGTCCAGGAATTAAGCGGCGGCAAAGTACCGGCCCAGACTGATCTGGATGAAGCCCAAGCCAACTATACCCGGGCCTTGGCTGACCAGGCCAGTGCCGAAGCCAGCGTAGCCGAAGTCCAGGCGTCTTTGGACAGCACGTTGACCGAATTGTCCAAAGCAGACATTATCTCCCCGGTGAATGGTATTGTCCTGACCCGGGACATTGAAAAAGGCTCCACCGTAGCCGCCTCATTTGAAACCCCGGTGCTGTTTACCCTGGCAGAAGACTTAACCCAAATGAAGCTGAACGTGGATGTGGACGAAGCAGACATCGGTATGGTCAAGGAAGGGCTTGACGCCCACTTTACCGTGGATGCCTATCCCAAACGCCAATTTGAGGCAAAAATACTGCAGGTCCGGTTCAATGCCACCACCACGGACGGGGTGGTCACCTATGAAACCATCATGACCTGTGACAATGGCGACTTAGCCTTGCGCCCGGGCATGACGGCCACGGCAGATATTATTGTTGAGCAGGCCGATCAGGTATTGTCCGTACCCAGTGCAGCCCTGAGATTCTCAATGCCCAAACCCGGGGAAGACAACAGCAAACCATCGCTACTCAAAATGTTTGTGCCCGGCCCGCCCAGGCGCGGCAACCAGTCGGCCAAGCATGTCACCATCACAGGCGGCAAAGACCGGGACACCCTATGGATTCTGGATGAAAACAAGCGGCCAAGGCCTGTACCTGTCAAAGCGGGCTTAAGCGACGGCATTAACACCCAGATTCTGGAAGGGGACATCTCCAAAGGCACCGAAGTTATTGTTGCAGCCACCACAAAGGGCAAGTAAAACCATGGCAGACAAAAAACATGCATTGATTTCCCTGACCCGGGTCACCAAGGCCTACGGCAGCAATGAAGCCAGGATTTTTGCGTTGCGCGGCATTGATCTGTCCATTGAATCCGGGGAGTTTATCTCGGTGATGGGACCGTCCGGCTCGGGCAAATCCACCTGCATGAACATCCTGGGATGCCTGGATACCCCCACATCCGGCCAGTATAAGTTTGGCGGGGTGGAGGTCAGCCATATGAGCCGCAAACAGCTGGCTACCCTGCGAAGGTTTTACCTGGGCTTTGTATTCCAGGGATTCAACCTGCTTAATCGGACCACGGCCATGGAAAATGTGGAACTTCCCCTGGTGTACAGGGGGATACCGTCCCAGAAACGCAAAGCCCTGGCACGCAAGGCCCTTGAACAGGTGGGGCTTGCAGGACGCGAAGCCCACACCCCCGGCGAGTTGTCCGGGGGGCAGCAGCAGCGGGTAGCCATTGCCCGGGCCATTGCCACCACACCTTCGGTATTATTTACCGACGAACCCACGGGCAACCTGGACACGGCCAAAAGCCATGAGATCATGGCGCTTTTAAAACAATTGAACCAGGAGCAGAAAATCACCGTGGTCATGGTCACCCATGAACCAGATATGGCCGCTTACTCGGACCGAATCGTCCACTTTGTGGACGGCCAGGTGGCAGACGTAGAAAACGCGTATGCCCCGGCAGCAAAAGGAGGCCAGGACCGATGATCCGGAACACGTTTATCCTGGCTTTGCGGGGCATCCGGCGCAATGTCATGCGCTCGGTGCTCACCATCTTAGGTATTATTATCGGTGTGGCTGCCGTGATCACCCTGGTAACCATCGGCAACGGCACCACGGCCCAGGTGACCCAGCAGATTGCCGCCATGGGCACCAATGTACTGCTCATTAGCCCGGGCCAGCGCCACGGGCCTGGCGAGACAACAGGCGCCCCGAATTTTTCGATCAAAGATGTCCAGGCCATTGAACAGCAGATCAATGATCTGGCAGGCGTGGCCCCGGCCGTATCCGCATCTGCCGTGGCCGTGATGGGCAACCAGAACTGGAGCACCAGCATCACCGGCACCACCAACGATTTTTTTACGGTACGCAACTGGACCATAAAAGCTGGACGAACCTTTTCAGAAAATGAAATCAACGCCGGGCGCACCGTATGTGTGGTGGGGGACACCATCAGGGCAAACCTGTTTGGCGACACGGATCCTGTGGGGCAGAAACTGCGTCTGGGCAGGGTATCCTGCCAGATCCTAGGCATTTTAGAAGCCAAGGGTAACTCCTCCATGGGCCGGGACCAGGATGATTGTGTCATCATGCCCATGAAAGCGGTCCAGCGCCGTTTTTCCGGCAACAAGGACATCCCCTTTATCCAGGTGGCCGTAAAGAGCGAAGCCTCCTCAACCACGGCGTCAGCCGCCATCCAGTCGCTTTTAAGAAAACGCCGGCACCTAGCCGACAATGAAGAGGACAATTTCAGGATCATGGACACCAAAGAGCTTGCCACCATGCTCACCTCCACCACCAAAACCATGACCGCCCTTCTCGGTGCCGTGGCTGCGGTGAGCCTTCTGGTCGGGGGAATCGGTATCATGAACATCATGCTGGTATCCGTGACCGAGCGCACCCGGGAAATCGGCATCCGCCTGGCCATCGGCGCCTATGAACATGAAGTAATGCTGCAGTTTCTGGTGGAATCCGTAGTGCTCTCCTCCTTTGGCGGCATTTTCGGCATCATCCTGGCCCTGGCAGCCTCCTTTAGTGCCGCAAAAATGCTGGCGATTCCCTTTGCCCCGGATATCTCCATCATTATTATTGCGTTTTTCTTCTCTGCGGCAGTGGGTGTGGTGTTCGGATATTTCCCGGCCCTGAAGGCAGCCCGTATGGATCCCATTGACGCGCTGCGCCATGAATAATCACCCTCTCTCTTCAAAAAACCAGACTTTTAAAAGCTTGATTCTATGCTGAAATGCTGTTAGATTTCCACCCTTAATTTATACTATTTCAAAGCCCTTTGCATGAATCGGGCAGGTTAAAAAGACATCAATGACAAACCCCACAGACAAAATATTAGACAAAAGATTATTGCCGGAAATAAAAAAACGCAGAACATTCGGCATTATCAGCCACCCGGATGCCGGCAAAACAACATTAACGGAAAAACTGCTGTTGTTCGGCGGCGCCATCCAGCAGGCCGGTGCCGTGAAATCCAAGAAAGCTGCCCGGGCCGCCACCTCGGATTTTTTATCCATTGAACAGGAAAGAGGTATTTCCGTATCGTCTTCCGTGATGAAGTTCAATTATAAGGACTACGAAATCAATCTGCTGGACACCCCGGGGCATAAGGATTTCAGTGAGGATACCTACCGGGTGCTCACGGCGGTTGACTGTGCCGTGATGATCATTGACTCCGGCAAGGGGGTGGAACCCCAGACCCAGAAACTGATGGAAGTGTGCCGGATGCGCAACACGCCGATTATCACCTTTATCAACAAGCTGGACCGGGAAGGGCTCGACCCCCTTGATCTTTTCCAGGATATTGAAGATAAGCTGCAGATCGAATGCGTTCCTCTGACCTGGCCCATCGGCATGGGAAAACGGTTTAAAGGGGTGTATAACCTGGAAGAGCAGCAGTTGGGAATTTTTACGCCGGGATATACCCCTAAAAATGACGACGGGGTAATGATCAGGGATCTTGATGATCCCATGCTGGATGAAATGATCGGCCAGAGCCGGGCTGATCAGCTGCGCGAGGATGTGGAACTGCTTGCCGTGGCTGCAGATCCCTTTGATCTTAACCTATATCTCAACGGCACCCAGACCCCGGTGTTTTTCGGTTCAGCCATCAACAATTTCGGGGTCAGGGAGATGCTGGACGCATTTGTCCGGATTGCACCCTGCCCCGGGGTCCGGCCCACGGCGTCCCGGGATGTGGATCCTGCCGAAGCTGCATTTTCAGGGTTCACCTTTAAAATCCAGGCCAATATGGACCCCGAGCACAGGGACCGGATCGCTTTTTTCAGGATCTGTTCGGGAAAATTCACCAAGGGCATGAAGGTGCGGCACCACCGTATTGGAAAAGAGATCAAGATTGCCAATGCCACCATTTTCATGGCCCAGGAACGGTCCAATGTGGAAGAGGCATATCCCGGGGATATCATCGGCATCCACAACCACGGCACCATCAAGATCGGGGATACCTTTACCACGAAAGAACCTTTGAAATTTCTGGGCATCCCCAATTTTGCCCCGGAACATTTCAGACGGGTGCTGCTTAAAGATCCCTTGAAAGCCAAAGCCCTGAGCAAGGGGCTGACCCAGCTGGCAGAAGAGGGCACCATCCAGGTATTCCGCCCTTTGCACGGCAACATGCATATCATCGGTGCCGTGGGTGTACTCCAGTTTGACGTGACCATGGCACGGCTTAAGGCCGAGTACAATGTCAGTGCAGGATACGAATCCATTGACCTGTCCGTGGCCCGGTGGGTGGAATGCGAAAACGAATCAATGCTCAAAGAATTTATCCGGAAAAACGAATCCAGCCTGACCCGGGATGCAGAAGGGCGTTTGACCTTTCTGACCACAAGTGAATATCAGCTTGGATTTACCCGGGAAGACTGGCCGGACATCGAGTTCCACAAAACAAGGGAACACAACGAATAGGTTTGACAGACAGCCATATTTTATTTGAAGTATAATGCGAGATCCTTTCAGAAAAATACCGTTTAACTATACCTCGGCCGGGGATGACCAGATCATTGCACATTTGTTCGGCAATGAGATTTTAAGCACCATTCATATCCTGGAAACCCTTAAAGGCACAGGCCGCTCCTCCCGCCTTCTCCACCGTTTCATGGGGGATCTTTTCATCATCCGCCGGAACGCCTTTCTGTTCCAGGAGCTGGTGGAGCACCCCATGCTGAGACGGCGGCTGTTTACCGAATTTGAAAATGACCTTTTCAATATTGCCGGGCATGCCGAACACGACGAGGTCCGCATTGTGCTTGACGCCTGCAGATCCTCACTCCGGCAGCTCAAGGACCAGATCCGGGCCGTGGCAAAGGAACAGACCCGGCTAATACGGCGGCTTTCCCCGGTTGCCGGCAAGGCCAACATATGCTTTGACCCCTTTAACATTACATCCCATGCCACGGACGCCACGGACTGGCGAAGATACATGCCCGCTGCCGTGCTGCGGCCGGACCGGGAAGACCAGATCCCCAAACTGGTAAGAAAATTAAAAAGCTTAAGATTTCATATCATTCCCCGGGGCGGGGGCACCGGGCTCACCGGCGGGGCCACGCCCCTGGCTCCGGACTGCGTCATGATCAATACGGAGAAGCTGAACACCATTTTTTCCATTGAACACCGCAAAACAAAGGACGGCAGGGATTATGCCGTGATGCCGCTTCAAGCCGGTGTCATCACCCAGAATGCCAAGGATGCGGCAGCGGCCCAGGGGTATATTTTTGCCACAGATCCCACCTCTGCCTGGGCCTGCACCATTGGCGGCAATCTGGCGGAAAACGCCGGCGGCAAAACAGCCGTGCTCTACGGTACCGCCATTGACAATGTCCTTGCTTTCAGGATCACCATGCCCGACGGCCGCCTGCTCACAGTGGCGCGCCAGGACCATCCCCTGCGCAAAATCTGGTACGAGGATAAGCTTAGTTTTGTGGTGACAGATGAAACCGGGCAGATCCTGAACACCATTGAGTTGACCGGGGCGGAGATCCGTAAAAAGAACCTGGGCAAGGATGTCACCAATAAGGTCTTAGGCGGCCTGCCCGGGTTGCAGAAAGAGGGGTGTGACGGCATCATCACCTGGGCCGAATTTATCCTCTACCCTGAGTTTGCACACAAGGCCACCTGCTGCATTGAATTTTTCGGCAATGACATGACCGAGGCAGGCAAGGTGATTACCCAGGTCTGCACCCGGTTTGACAACAGC
>NZ_JBFXHE010000112.1:0-11365 GCF_050177295.1 Desulfobacter sp. | reverse complement strand
CAGGGCTGACCCCGATATAAAAGAGCAGTTGAAGCATCCAGTTGCGGAGGGTTGTATATATCATGCCTTCTTTTTTCCAGCGCCGGGCCGAGGTAACCACCGGATCTGAAATGAAGTGAATTTTATATCCCTTTTTTCTGAGTCTGAGCATGATCTCCACATCTTCCATCAGTGCAATTGGTTTATATCCTCCCAAGTCCCAAAAGCATTTTGATTTAATGAATATTGCCTGGTCGCCAAAAGGAATCCGGGTGATCCGGGAACGCAACGTTGCCACCTTTTCGATGATACGAAAACCTAATTGCTTTGCGCCAATGGCCAGATCAAATGCACCGGCAGCAACTTCCTTGTCCCGGCAGGCATGAAGAATTGTTTTGAGTGCATTTGCAGGCAAAACAGTATCTGCATGGAGAAACAGCAGCAGATCTGCGGTTGCGGTCCGGGCCCCATGGTTCATCTGCACGCCCCGGCCGGCCGGTGATGCTGTTTTGATAACATTCGGGTCATTGATCGCTTGAAGGGTGCGTTTTTCAGGGTCTCCATCCACCACAATAATTTGGGTGGCCCACAACATCTGGGATGCCGATGATTTAAGGTCGCCAATGGTTCGGTTAATACGGTCCGCTTCGCCGTATACCGGTATAATAACGGAGATCAGAGGATTCATTGGATTGAGGTTCCGGAAGTTGATTTGAAAATAATATCCCCGTAAAAGGCCGTTGACGTTCCCTCCGTATTGTCCGAGTCCGTCATGATCGCCACACCCGAAGTCATGGGGGGCGGGTGTCCGAAACTATCCACATAGTCCTGATAAATATTACGTTCTTCGGTGACCCAGGTGCCCACCTTGTCGTCACCGCTTTGCACGGCGATCATCATAACCTGATTGATGTAGGGGTTGGGTATCCGGGTCCCTTTAGGGACGCGGTTGGCCCAGATATAGGTCACCACTGTTGCAGGTGGATACTGGCCGTATATCAGGCGGGCGGTTTCAAATCGGGTTTTTTCCCAGACCCCTGCCTCATCAGGGTTATATTCAAAAGCCACATAAATTCGTGCCGGATAATCATCCCCGCTTTTTTGGGTGACATCGGTTTTCTTATTAATGTCCGTGATTTTCCATTGCCATTGAATAATGGGATATTTTTTCACATCAATGCCGATTTTGCGGATCAGTCCCGAAGCGGATGCCTTGCTATAGGCTTTGATTACAGTTCGCCCCTGGTCTTCAACCATATTGTATGTGGTATGTGCCTTTATTTTTTTAAATGTCAAAGGCTCCCAGTGCCGGGGTAAGATTTCCCCGGTATTCGCCTGGGAAAAGCCCCCTACGGTTAATATCGGCTCGGCGCAAAGCGCAACAGCGACGTGCAAAACCACGATAAAGCTGACCGCTATCCAAATCTGTTTTTGTCGACTCAAAATTTTACTCCTTGTTTTAAGAGGTAATTGGTTGTGTGTACGGCCGTTTTGCCGGCTGGATCAAGATTGAGAAAGGCTAAGTCCTTTTGGGTATCAATGTCCCGCCACACGGGCAGAGTACAGTGTGACACATGATGATCTTTAAATCTGTTCAGGGTCAGATCAAATACCTGGTCGGTTCCCCAGGGGATACCGTGAAATATCCGGGGGGTAAATCCTTTGGCCGTAAACCCGATCAGATAATATCCGCCATCATGACTTGGGCCGATGGCCGCACTGCACTGGTCCAGAGCCTTAAAGGCCGTATCAAGTATCTGAGACGGCAGATCCGGTAAATCAGACCCGATGAGAACGGCCCTTTCATATCCGGCGGTAAAGGTGTCGGCAAGGGCATTTTCCATTTTTTCTCCCAGGGTGGTGCCCTTTTGGGGGAAAAGATCCAAATCCTCTCCCAGCCAATCCCTGATATGATGAATGGCGTTTTCCGGGTAATAGTAGACCCGCAACGCCCAGGGAGTTGATCGAACCATATCCAGAACATCCATCACAAAGCAGCGATATAACGCCAGGGCTGCTGTGTCTCCCACCCCCTTTGCAAGGCGCGTCTTGACCCGGCCTTTTTCCGGGGATCTGATGAAAATGATGACAGCGTTGTTTTTTGTCATCTTCACACCTTGAAATAGGGGCAGGTTTCCCGGATGCACTCCCTGTTTTTGCCCTGTTGGCGGCATTGCGCCTCGCCATGGGCCCTCAGAACCAGGGGCAGGTACGCTTCGGACAACCGGGCCACTGTTTTCAATGTTGTCCAGACCTCCCGCTGGCAGCATCGGGCCGCCTCAATCCCGTTCAGGTCGTGGATAACGGCTTCGGACACCTGCTGGACGATCTGCCTGGCCTTGGGTTTTAACGGGGTGCTTTTCAAAATGACCCCAAAGGCAATGCCCGCACCCACAGCAGCGCCGCAGGTCCCCCAGAAAGCGCAGACACCGCCGGGAACGGCTCTTCCCCGGTCAATGGCCGTAATGATGTCGCTGTCTGTGATATCCCCGCCCAAATTTCTGAACACGGCGGTGATGACGCCGGGCACTGCAAAATGATGCTCGGGGCCATGGAGGGGAAATGAGGGATGACTGCGAAGCTGGTTGATCAGATCAATCATATCTGTTGCATCGGTATGGGTGCAGATATGTTTGACCACATCCACTATCTCTTTTCCATGGCAGTGGTCGCAGACAAAATGACCTTGTTCGCATACGGCGTTGGCTGGGAATTGATTGCCGCAGAAAATACAGTTTTCCTCTCTTTGTTCTTCCAGATAGACCAGTGGTTGGCCGCACAGCATGCAGTCCTGTTGAAATTTTGTATCTGTTGTCAAAGAAGCCGTTTGGGTCAAGGTGGCCGCGTTCTCGTCCACAGGGGAGGGCGGCAGTTCGCAGCTGCAGGCGTTCACGGCGTCGATATTGGATACACTGCCCATGTGATCCAGCTCAAAAATCGTCGTATCCTCCCGGGCATCAGAGGGCCTAGTGGACTCCGACGATTGCCCGCGTAAAAGCACCTGTCCGTCGTCAGTCATCACCGCGGCATGAGGGCCTGGGTAAAAAACCATATTTTTTTCCGCAGGCTTAGGCCGAAAGGCCGTATAGGTGACAGCATAAAACCTGTGGTTCAATACCTCTTTGTAAAAAAAACGTTTCACCACCCTGATCCGGCTGAATCCGGCTGATTCCAGGATGCTCATCAGCTGGGGCTGCACAAGTGCCCCTGACAGACACGCCCCCCGGAGTACCGCATCATTCTGGATTTCAGGGGGGCAGGGATCATCGGTGACCACGTCGGAAATAAAAATCCGCCCGCCGGGGACAAGTATGCGAAAAATTTCAGCAAAAGTCTGCCGTTTGTCCAGGGAGAGGTTAATGACGCAGTTGGAGATGACCAGATCCACGGTGTTATCCGCCAGGGGCAGTTGTTCAAGAAACCCTTTTTTAAAGGAGACATTCCCGTACCCCAGGTTTTGGGCCACATCCCCAAGGGGTTTTCGGGCCAGGGCCAGCATGTGATCCAGCATGTCAATCCCGATGACCTGTCCCGAAGGACCTGTTTTCCGGGCGGCAATGTAGCACTCCACCCCGGCACCGCAGCCAAGATCAACCACGGTATCACCCAAAGTGATGCCTGCGTCCAGGACCGGGCTTCCGCACCCATAGGAGCGAATCCTGGCGGATTTGGGAATATGGGACATTTCCGCATCGGGATAGCAGACCGGATTGGTGATGTCCGTATTCTCCTGTTGTGCGGCAGCCGAATAAAATTGCCCCACAACGCCATGGGTATCGGCCAGGGTGAGTACGCAATTGGAGTGGGTCAGGGCCACAACTTCACCATCCTTTTCACAGTGCAGCAACTTCTCGCCCATTTTTCGCCGGATCTGGGGCCAGGGCGCTTCTTTGGTAACTTGAGCCGACTGAAC
Organism: Desulfobacter sp.; assembly: GCF_050177295.1. Taxonomy (NCBI): domain Bacteria; kingdom Pseudomonadati; phylum Thermodesulfobacteriota; class Desulfobacteria; order Desulfobacterales; family Desulfobacteraceae; genus Desulfobacter; species Desulfobacter sp. The sequence continues at coordinate 7,473 of NZ_JBFXHE010000112.1, read as the reverse complement.
CATTAACCACACTGCCAGGCGGCTATGCAAGGGCAGGTAGGGGTCATGACCCAGGTATGATCCGCCGTTATGGAAGCTGTGATCAATGTCCGGACCGCCAACAATGTATTTTAAAGGATTGTCCCCATAGACGGGATCATCCTTCACTGATAAACTTCGCAGGGTTCCAAGGACGTCACTGTTTCGCCAGATCGTCTCCAATCCCTGGGAAACATGGCCGCATACGGTCTCTTGACGGTCGATCAGGGCCGGGGTAGGGTAGATCATGCCGTCTGGGCCCAGTGCCAGCGACTCCCACCCGGCATTGCCCAAGTCGTATTTGGTGCCGGGGGTGGAGAAGACCCTGGCGGCCAGGTTGGTGATATTATCAATGGACAGATCGTGGGCTGCTGCCATATCGTGGGCCTCAATCAAATATTTGAACAGCTCAGCCATGGGCACCGCCGGCTGGGCCGATGCCCGCCCTGTGGTTAAAAGCCACATGTAATGGATGGCGTTAATCGAAAACTCTACCCCCAGCTCTACCATCTTTGTCATCTGATGGAAATTGTCCGGGTGCACCACCATGGAGAGGGTGGTTATAATATTCGATCCTTTTAGACTGGCAAGGCCGGCGGTTGTTTTGCCAAAGGCCCCGGTGCCTCTTAAGCGATCGTTGGTCTCTTCAAGACCATCCAGGCTGACCTGGAGAAACAGGCGTTCACACGGCAACGTCTTGAAGAAAGCAAGGTGGGCCGGTATCAATATTCCGTTGGTTAAAATCACGAGCAGGGTGTCGGGATATTCATTTAAAATCAGCCGGCAAATTTTCTGGAAATCGGGGTGTACCAGGGGTTCTCCGCCGGTTAAATAAAAAATCCTGGTGCCCAGGCCGTAAGCCTGGAAGACCGTGGCGGTGATCATGTCGAAATCCATGGTCCGGCTTGTTTTGGATGAACAGGAAAAGAGGCAGTGGCGGCAGGCAAGATTGCATTTGTCGGTGATATGCAGCCAGAACTCCTTTAACGATTTAAGGGTCAATGCGTGGGCACGGCCCTTGTAATCGGCAGTGTCCGGTGATTTTAATAAGGAGAGAAACTGGGATTCACGGACGATGGCGCTAAAATCCGTATCACCGGGTGCCAATGAAGCCCCCGGATACTGTTTTCTCCCGTCCTGATTTTTGGAAGAGATAAGCTTTTGAAGCAGCCGGTCTCCTGCGGTACTGGGGACGATCCAGTCCACAGATTCGGGGTTGATATATACGGCGGTGTTGTCCTGTTCAAGTCTGATCCAGCTATGATATTGATCTGTGTCCAAGGTGTGTACTCCCATTGTGATTGTGCAAGTATCAAGATTCAAAAAATAATTATTTACGCTGCCAGGCCAAAAACCGTTCAATAATCCCTATCGCGGTTTTCGGCACCCGGGCTCTTTTCCAGGCACCCGCAGCAAATCGGCCGGACTCTGCCAGGGTCGGGTAAATATGTATGGTGCTAAGGATTTTATTAAGTCCGATATTGTATTTCATGGCCAAAATAAATTCATGGATCAAATCTCCGGCATGGGACCCCACAATAGTCACCCCCAGGATTTTGTCTTTTTGGGGAACGGTCAGCACTTTGACAAATCCCCGGGCTTCGGAGTCGGCAATGGCCCGGTCCAGATCGTCAATCCCGTAGCGGGTCATCTCGTAGGGAATATGGGCGGCAAGACAATCTTTTTCGTTCATTCCCACCCGTGCCACTTCGGGATCGGTAAACGTACACCAGGGGATCACCCTGTAGTCTGCCGTGAATTTTTTAAAAGACCCGAACAATGCGTTTACAGAGGCATACCAGGCCTGGTGAGCGGCCACATGGGTGAATTGATAAGGGCCTGCAACATCACCGGCCGCATAAATATTGGGCATGGTGGTCTGCAGCCATTTATTGGTTTTAATGGTACCATTGGGGTTCAGCGCCACCCCCAGTTTTTCCAGCCCAAACCCTTGGGAATTGGCCACACGGCCCAAGGCAATCAAAAGGGCGTCAAACCGAACGGGCACTTCTTGTCCATCCGAATTTCGGGTACAGATCAGTTTTTTTTCGTCATTGTCCACCCGGATCTCCTTTGTCGTGTGCCCGGTGAGGACCCGAATGCCCTCCTGGATGAAGGTCTCTTGGATGAAATCGGACACATCGTCATCTTCCCGGCCCATGATCCGGACAGCTCTGCCTACCAGGGTAACCTGGGCACCTAAACGGGCAAAGGCCTGGCTGATTTCGCACCCGATGGGACCGCCCCCCAGCACCACCAGCCTTTGGGGTAAATCTCTCAAAGACCAGACCGTATCAGAGGTGAGATACTGCACCTGGTCAAGGCCGGGGATGGCCGGAACCATCGGCCGGGCGCCCGTTGCCACGACAATGCTGCGGGTGGTGATGACTTTACCGTTCACCTCAATTTTATATGGGGAGATAATATGGGCCTCGCCCCGGATGCAATCGACCCCGAGTTGGGTATACCGCTCCACAGAATCATGGGGTTCTATTTTTTTGATGATCTGTTCCACCCGCTCCATGACCGTTTTAAAATGGAAGTCAATATGGGTATGTTCAAAACCAAACTCCTTGGCCCTTTTGGCATAGGAGAGCATTTTTGCGCTGCGCAGCAAGGCTTTGCTGGGCACACACCCGGTGTTCAGGCAATCTCCCCCCATTTTGTCCTTTTCCACCAATGCCACACCCGCCTTTACAGCCGCTGCAATATAAGAGGTCACAAGACCTGCGGAACCGGCACCGATAACCACCAGGTTGTAGTCAAATTTTGAAGGCTTGGAAAATTTTGCCATGACCCGCCGGTTTTTCAAAAAGCCTGTGAACGCCCTTGCCATCCAGGGGAAAAGTCCCAAAATGGCAAAGGAAGCGAGCAATGGAAAGGAGAGAATCCCGGATGCGCTTTCCACCTGGGATAACCGGGTGCCGGCATTGATGTAAGCAAGGGTCCCTGGAAGCATGCCCAGCTGACTTACGATGTAGAATATGCCCGTTTTAATGGGGGTCAGTCCCATGAGAAGGTTGATGACAAAAAAGGGAAACACCGGCACCAGGCGCAGGGTGAAAAGATAAAAGGGACCGTCGGTTTCAATTCCCTCATTTATTTTTTTGAGCCGGTCGGAAAATCGATCCTGGATGTACTCCCTTAACAGAAATCGGGACGCAAGAAAGGCCAGGGTCGCACCGATGGTGCTGGCAAAGGAGACAATGATTGTGCCGGTCCAAAGCCCAAACACGGCACCGCCTGCCAGGGTCATCACCACGGCTCCCGGAAGTGAGAGGGCCGTTATAACGATATAGACTGCCGCATAGATGAAGATGGTTAGAGTTGTGTTTTCGACATAAACATGTTCCATGGCGGCTTGTTGGGATTTAAGAGCCTCGAAGGTCAGGTGCCGGTGAAGATCCAATGAAAAAAACAGGATAACGCCCAAGATAAATGTTCCAAGAATGAGTACCTTAAAGAATTTTTGATTCATTTTATATCCAATTCCATTAAAACGTTTAGGAAGGCGGAATGATGCAAGTCCACCCGGGCAAAACAGTATGCCGGCAATGACTGAACCGGAAACTATTGTCTGTGACTCAGTTACTAAAAAATAGCATGTAGCCGCCATGCCGTAAATGTTGTTTTCAGATTGTGTGGTTCACAAATCCCTCACAAGCGTGTTTTCATTTGACTGGTTCCTGCAAGGGCCGTTATGATTGAAACAAATCATTGGAGGCCCGGACTGGACAACAAGATCTCATTTCGGAACACCTAAATCGAAAGGAGCCCCATGCAGAAAAAAATTCTTGTGGTGGAAGACAATGCCGAGCTTTCCGACCTTCTCCTTCTTCATCTCTCCGACCAGTTCTGGCAGGTGGATCTGGCCCGTGACGGCTTTACCGGATATAAGAAGGCGGCAGGCGGGGGTTACGATCTCATCGTCCTGGACATTATGCTGCCGGGCATGGACGGCATCGAGATTCTTAAAAGCATTCGGGGCATGGGCCTGGTCATTCCAGTGCTCATGCTGACCTCCAAGTCTTCCGAGATCGACAGGATTCTCGGTATAGAACTCGGGGCGGATGATTATATTACCAAGCCCTTTTCCATCCGGGAACTCGTTGCCCGGATCAAATCCATATTCCGGCGTATGGAAAACCTCTCCGTCATGAAGAAGAGCGCGTCAGAATCCATCATCCAGGCCGGGGGGCTCGTCATTGATCCCGAAAAACGCAAGGTCACCGTTGCAGGGAAGCATGTGGATCTTACGGCAAAGGAGTACGAGCTTCTCACCTTTTTTGCCCGCCATCCAGGCCGGGTGTTTAACCGGTCCCAGCTTCTGGAAAATGTCTGGGGATACGGCCACGACGGCTACGACCATACCGTCAACTCCAATATCAACCGTCTGCGGGCCAAAATAGAATCCGACCCGGCCAATCCGCAGTATATCTTGACGGTCTGGGGGGTAGGATATAAATTTACGGAGACGGATGAGGCTGATGTTTAATTCTTTGTACTCCAAAATTGCCGCAGGCCTGGCCGCCCTCTTTTTTGTGGTGGGCCTGATTTTTATCGGGGTGACCGTCTTTGCCACAGATATGTACCAGCAGGAGGTGAACCAGAAGCTGAACACGGGCCTGGCCCGACAAATCGTCAAAGAGCGGATTCTCATGGAAGAGGGCAGGGTGAATCAGAAGGCGCTCAGGGATATCTTCCACATGCTCATGGTCATCAACCCCGGTATTGAGATCTACCTTCTGGATGTTGATGGGAACATCCTGACCTTTTCCGCCCCCGAAGGCAGGGTCAAGCGCAGCAAAGTGAACCTCGCCCCTGTAAAGCAATGGCTGGACGGCACTATGACCCCGCCGGTTCAGGGGGATGACCCCAAAAACCTTACCGAAAAAAAAGTCTTTTCAGCGGCACCCATTGAACGAAACGGCATCCTTGAGGGCTACCTCTACGTCATTTTGGGCGGGGAGGAATACGATTCCGTTGCCCAAAAACTCAAAGGCAGCTATATACTCCAGCTCTCGGCCTGGATGATCGGGGCCGGTCTCCTCTTTGCCCTGGCCGCTGGTCTGGTCCTCTTCGGCCTTCTCACCGGGCGGCTGAAAAAACTTGCCGCCGTCATGGAGGCTTTTGAAGGAGGAACTGCAGGGGTTGATGTCGATCTGCCCAGGGGCCAGGGACCGCCCGATGAAATTGACCGGCTGAGCACCACTTTCAGGGAGATGGCTGCCCGGATCAAGGCCCAGATGGCGGAGCTGAAGGCCTCTGAGCAGATGCGGCGGGAGCTGGTTGCCAATGTCTCCCATGACCTGCGTACCCCCCTGGCCACCCTGCAGGGGTATATCGAAACCCTGCTCATCAAGGAGAATCAATACTCTGCCGAAGAACGGCACCACTACCTTGAGATTGCCATCCGCCACTGTCGCCGCCTCAACACTCTGGTCACGGAACTGCTTGACCTGGCCCGCCTGGAGTCCGCCCACATGGATCTTTTTCCGGAACCCTTTGACCTCAGGGAGCTGATCCAGGATATCTGTCAGAAATTTACCCTTGCCGCAGAACAAAAAGAGATTGAACTGAGCCTGAGTTTCGAAAAGACCGTTCCCTTAGTTGAGGCGGACATCGCTCTGATTGAGAGGGCCCTGGAAAATCTTATTGAAAACGCCTTGCACTATACCCCGGCAAAGGGCAGGGTGTCTGTTGCGGTTTCCTTGGAAACCGAGGTAATGATCCGGATCAGCGACACAGGCCCGGGCATCCCTGAAAAAGAGCTGCCCCATATTTTCAACCGCTTCTACCAGTCCGATCCGTTTAGCAGAAAAAAAGATGGGCACACTGGCCTGGGCCTTGCCATTACCTCCAGGATTCTCCAACTCCACGACCGAGAGATTCAGGTTGAAAGTCAAGCGGGCAGGGGGAGCTGTTTTTCCTTTTCCCTGCCCCCTTGGCAGCGGTCCTAATAAAATTCAATGCCGGGGTAAAGCCCCCCATGGTCGATTTTTTGTGATAAACTTGTGACCTTTGACCGATCTATCTGTGATGTTATCTTTCTAACATAAGGGGTAAGGAAACCCAAAACCCTTAGAAAGGAGATTTGCCATGAAATCCAAACAGATCATTCTAACCCTTACGACCCTCACCCTGTTCATCGCCCTTGGATTCTATGCCTTTGCAGGCATGGAAGGGGAGGTGAAAGAGGACGCCATTAAAAAAGAGGGGGCCGGAAACATGATGGACGATAATATGATGAAACCCGAGATTGCCACCTTTGCCGGAGGCTGCTTCTGGTGTATGGAGGCGGACTTTGAAAAAGTCAAGGGCGTCCAAAAGGTGATTTCAGGATACACCGGCGGTCATAAGCCCCATCCCTCATATAAAGAGGTCTCCAGCGGCGGCACAGGCCACACCGAGGCCATTCAGGTCTATTTCGACCCAGAGGTGGTAACCTATAAGGAACTTCTGGACTACTTCTGGCGCCACATCAATCCCACGGATGCCGGCGGACAGTTTGTGGACCGGGGCAATCAGTACCGCTCTGAAATCTTTTACCACACCGACAGGCAAAAAATGGAGGCCGCGGCTTCCAAAAAGGACCTGTTATCCGCCATGGCCTTTGACAAGCCCATTGTCACCCGGATCACGAAGGTTGAGACCTTCTATCCTGCCGAGGCGTACCATCAGGACTATTATAAAAAAAACCCCATCAGCTACAAATACTACCGGTGGAATTCGGGTCGGGATCAGTTTATCGAAAAGGCCTGGAAAGACACGCACATGAAAAAAGACGGGATGAAAGCGGCGTGGACGCGCCCCTCAGATGCCGCCATCAAAAAAATGTTGTCCCCCATGCAGTATAAAATCACCCAGCACAAAGGCACGGAACGCCCCTTTGAGAATGCATACTGGGACAATAAAAAAGAGGGTATTTATGTGGATATCGTATCCGGAGAACCATTGTTCTCATCAACGGATAAATTCAAGTCCGGTACAGGCTGGCCCAGTTTCACCCGACCCCTGGAGCCGGAGTATATCGTTGAAAAGACGGACAAAAGTCTGTTCATGACACGCACCGAGGTCAGAAGCAAGGTTGCCGATTCCCACCTGGGCCATGTGTTTGGCGATGGTCCAGCTCCCACGGGCCTTCGGTACTGCATTAATTCAGGTGCCTTGAAGTTCATCCCCAAAGACAAACTGGCCGAAGCGGGATATGAAAGGTACGCAAAGCTCTTCTAATCCGATCCGAGTCCTTGATCCCTCAAAAAGCCCGGCAGCATGTGGCTGCCGGGCTTTTTGTTGGAAAGACTAAATATATGGTCTGATAATATATTTTCCGGTGCAGATCTTCGGGGTATTCAGGAGATATTGGGCCATGCCAGCCTGTCTACTACCCAGGTGTACACTCATGTGAGCATGGATCGCCTGATGGCGGTGTACGACAAAGCCCATCCACGAAGT
>NZ_JBFXHE010000111.1:0-11460 GCF_050177295.1 Desulfobacter sp. | reverse complement strand
AAAATTCTCTTTATCGATAAGAGAAAGAATAAGGCCAAGGTTAGAATTGAATTCATGAACCGGATGCTGGACGTGTCTCTTGGGCTTGAAATTTTATCCCGCTCTCTTCCTAACCAGAAAACGCCTGCGGGAAAAAATGAAAAAAGACAACAAAGTAAGCCAGTTATTTGAGAGTGTTGAGGCTGAATTATCAAGAATAAAGATTTGACCCGCCTTTCTTTTTGGATATCCCATTGACATATCCCAGCAGGATGCTACAATTGCATCAAAATTTTTTATATTGATTCATGGTGAAGGGAGATCCATCATGGTGCATGTACAAACAAAGCTTTTTCAAAGCAACAAAAGTCAGGCGGTTCGTCTGCCGAAAAATGTTGCGTTTCCCGATTCTGTCAAAACGGTTGAAATTACAGTTATGGGCAGAAAACGAATTATTCAACCTGTAGGGCAATCCTGGGATGAGTGGTTTGACAATCCAGGCGTTTCGGAAGACTTTATGGAAGAGAGAGGGCAACCTGAAGATCAACTTCGGGAGAATCTGTAATGCTGAAATACATGCTGGATACCAATATGGTCATCTACACAATGAAAAATCGACCGGAACAGGTCAAGATTCGATTTAATCGGCACGATGGACAAATGGCGATCTCCAGCGTGACATTGGGTGAATTGGTATTTGGAGCGGAGCATTCCCGACAGGTGGAACGAAATCTGGCTGACATTGAAGCAATGATTGCCAGAATAGAGGTTCTTTCCTTTGACAATTCCGCAGCTTATCATTTTGGCAGGATTCGGTCGGCTCTTTATCACATCGGTTAACCCATTGGACCGTATGACATGATGATTGCCGCTCATGCCAGATCCTCAGGATTGGTATTAGTGACAAACAATGCTAAAGAGTTTGAACGGGTTCCAGGGCTCTTGTTCGAGAACTGGTGTGAGTTATGATGTTGAAAAACAAAATGCCGGCATCTGCCGGTCGGCAAACGCCATCACCGCTTCGGCATTGGATACATCCGCTGCATGGCCCTTCATTTCACACAGGGCGAACAGCAGGCCCGAGTCTGTGGGAATTTCCGGATCAAATTCATGGAGCAGGGCCGGCCTGAACCGGATAAAGCCGATCACCTCCGGTGCAATCCCGGCCTGCACCGCCCAGTCGATCCAGTCTTCCACATTCACTTCAAATTCCAGACGGAAGTATTCCGGTTCATCGGATGAGTTGCCAACGCAAACTCCTGCATAGGAATGTTCAGGCATATCTGCAGACTTTGTGGGATTGGGGTCGCTGATCGTTGAGAATAAATTCTCTGATTTTGATATAAAAAATTAGTCTTCCAAAAAAGAGTTGACATAAATAACTTAAGAATATATAGATCGCAATGTTAGTTCTGAGTATAAAAAAGATTGATATGGCTAACTTTCGATTTTATATCTGATGCCCAATGCTATTGTAAGTCCCATAGAACAGGGCTGCCCGAGAGCAGCTAATGTTTCAGAATGTTGATAAAGACCCTGGTTCCCGGCATGTCGGGTCTTATCCCAAAGCGTTGTCCGGTTTAAGTTCTTTTCTTTTTTCTTTTTGAACCCGGTCAGCTTGATAATTTCCAATCATCCAACCGTCATCATTATAAATTTGATTGATCATGAAAACAATAAGAGGGGCACGTCCTATCCAATTTTCTGGAAAAGACGATCACGCTTTCATTGATTACCAAAACTGGTACGCCATCCAGACCCTGTCCGGGTGTGAAAAAAAACTGGTTTCAACCCTCCAGGTTCTTTTAAGAAAAATCCAGCTTTATCTTCCGACCCGGAAAGTCATCCATCAGCTCAAAGGGGTACAGCACATTATGGAATTACCCCTATTCCCTGGATATATCTTTGTTTACAGAAGTATTTCAGAATCATTGGACGCGCTTGATAAGGCCAATTCCAGTATGGTTTTTAAACCGGTAATGGCCAATGTGAAATACCTGGAAGCCAACAAGAACGAAATGAAATTTCTTTTTGAAGTGACAGGGGGGGGGTGATTGAATTATCTAAAGGGATTATTATGGAAGATGAAGAGGTTCAGATCATACAAGGGCCCCTGAAGCAGCTGAAAGGCAGAATTCTCTTTATTGATAAGAGGAAAAACAAGGCCAAGGTTAGAATTGAATTCATGAACCGGCTGCTCGACGTATCCCTCGGCGTTGAAATCTTATCCCGCCCTTTTCACAAAGATCAATAACCATTTCACAAAATTTGAATGGTAGTTAAAGAATTTTCATTCAAATTCAACGAAACACCCAGCCCGCAAAGCTTGAAAGATTTTGGCGTTACCTAAAAAAATATGGGGATTAAGCAAAATGGAGAAAAATTCAGTAATGGCAAATCCATCTATATTGGAATGGTTGATCAAGGAGATTTCTTTAAAAACAAATCAGGGCACCGATGAAGTAGATATTCAGGCTCCTTTTTCATACATCGGCATCAACTCACTGGATTTGGTATCAATTGTTAACAATCTTGGGAATCGGCTGAACCGTGAATTCCCAGCTACGCTTGGGTTTGATTATCCCACTATTCGTGCTTTGTCCGATTTTTTGGAAAAGGATTCAAATTATAATGAACCGGATTCTCTGTCCACTAATTTAAATTGCTTGCGTGAAAAATCAGAAATTCTGAAAAAACAGACGGCCTATGAAATCGTTGGAACAACACCCGATCCCACCAAGTTTCCAAGGGAATCCATTGCTGTCGTTGGGTTGGGATGTCGATTTCCTGGAGGATGCAATAATCCCGAAGCGTTCTGGAAATTCATAGAAACAGGGGGGGACGGAATCACCGAAGTTCCTGCCGACAGATGGGACATCGACTCATTTTATGATGCTAATCCTGACACCCTAGGTAAAATGACCACCAGATGGGGTGGCTTTATAGATCAGATTGATCAATTTGATCCCGCTTTTTTTGGAATCTCTCCACGGGAGGCCAGAGGGATAGATCCCCAGCAGCGACTTATCATGGAGGTAGGATGGGAAACCCTGGAGGATGCAGGCGAACTCCCGGCCCAACTTAAAGGAAGCAGCACCGGCGTGTTTGTCGGCATAAGCGGCAGTGATTATGGCCGCCTCCTGTTTAAAGACCCTTTAATGCTTGATCTTTACAGCGGTACGGGAAATTCAACATCAATTGCTGCAAATCGACTTTCATATTTTCTGGGACTGCGTGGGCCCAGCATTGCCGTTGATACGGCATGCTCATCTTCTCTGGTTGCCGTGGATCTTGCATGTCAAAGCCTGAATAATGTGAATTGCGACCTTGCATTGGCTGGAGGTGTCAATTTGATACTTTCTCCTGAAATGAATATAGTTTTTTCAAAAGCAAGGTTGATGGCCTTGGATGGGCGATGCAAAACCTTTGATTCCTCTGCTGATGGTTATGTTCGTTCTGAAGGATGCGGTATGGTGGCCCTTAAAAGATATTCCGATGCATTGAATGACGGTAACCGGATCTACGGCCTTATTCGCGGCACCCATGTCAACCAGGACGGTGAAAGCAACGGTCTCACCGTTCCCAACGGGCTCGCCCAGGAAATGTTGATCAGAGAAAGCCTTAGAAAAGCTGGGATCAAGCCTTCGCAGATAAATTATGCCGAGACCCACGGAACAGGCACTGCCATTGGTGATCCCATTGAAGTCAACTCCCTTGGCAAGGTGTTGGGTGAGGAACGTAAGTCAACAAAACCTCTTATAATCGGATCGGTAAAGACAAATATCGGACATCTGGAACAAGCGGCCGGAATTGCCGGGCTAATCAAAGTGCTTTTAAGTCTCAAGCACAATAAAATACCACCTCACCTCCACTTTAAAGAGATCAATCCCTTGATTTCTCTTGACAGTATTCCGGCTCTTATCCCCCAAAAGCAGATACCATGGGTTGCCGGACAAGAGAAGAGAATCGCAACTGTCAGCGGTTTCAGTTTTGGCGGAGTAAATGCCCACGTAGTAATTGAAGAAGCACCGGCATCTTATAAAACTAATGATAAATATCCATTCGCATGTCATCTATTGACACTTTCAGCCCGGAACGAAGATGCACTTGTTGATATGGCTGGTCAATACAAAAAATATCTTGAGTCACATCCCAATACTGATGCCGCTGCCTTTTGCTACACGGCCAATGCTCTTAGGTCTGATTTTTCATGCCGCCTGGCCCTGACCGGAGAAGACATACGTGTGCTTGAAAAAGAACTAACGAATTTTGCAAACAATTTAGATAGCCATGGAATAACCATTGGTAAAGGTCGCCCAGGCAATAAACCCGCTTTTATTTTTACTGGCCAGGGATCACAATATCCAGGGATGGGTCGGGAACTTTATAAAAGCCAACCTGTTTTTCGACAGGAGATGGATAGATGCCATGCAATTCTTATGAAAGACCACCAAATCTCCCTTTTATCCCTTCTTTATGATGACCACGATACGGATTTACTGAATCAAACAGCCAATACCCAGCCTGCCCTGTTCTCTTTGGAATATTCAATGGCCCGTATGTATCAGGCATGGGGGATTAAGCCGTCCGTGGTAATGGGTCACAGCGTGGGAGAGTTTGTAGCAGCATGCATCGCTGACGTCTTTAGCCTAGAAGATGCCCTGAAGCTCATTACAGCCCGGGGAAAATTGATCCAGAATCTACCCCGTGACGGGAAAATGGTAGTATTATTTACCAATATATCCCGAGTTGAAGCTTCAATTGCCCCATTCGGGGAAGATCTCTCCATCGCAGCAGTCAATGGGCCTGAGAATATTGTGGTGTCAGGGGTAGGCAATGCTGTTGATACTGTCTGCAACTCTTTATCTTCTGACGGAATTCAATGTTTCATACTCCCGGTCTCCCATGCGTTTCATTCTGTATTGATGGAGCCTATGATTGAAGATTTCAGAAAAATTGCAATGGAAATCGCCTATGCGCCACCCCAATTATCCTATATTTCCAATGTCACCGGCCGGATGACGGAAAAAGATGAGGTGTGTTCCCCTGATTATTGGTGCCGCCACATACGCTCAACCGTTAAATTTGAGGAAAGCATCCGAACCCTTCATGACCACGGATGTGACCTGTTTCTTGAAATAGGACCCAACCCTGTACTTTCCGGCATGGCAAAAACCATTCTACCAAAGGAGGATGTTTACTTTGCCGCATCTTTGAAAAGGGGAATCAAAGATGCACGATCCGTCCTTGAGGGTCTTGGCGTTCTTTATACTCAAGGCGTTACAATAGATTGGGGAAAACAGAGCGAACCCTGCCATAAAACGGTTCTATCCTTGCCCACCTACCCTTTTCAACGCAAACGATGCTGGCTTGAAGAGAAAAACATTCAACAAAACTTCCTTGAACCTCAAAGTGGTTCATCTGCTTTTCACCCTTCAAATGGTACTTTGATCGAAATCCCCATGGAAGAGACTATTTATCAATACCTGTGCGACACAACATCTTATTTTCTGGATGATCACCGGGTGTATAACCATGCTGTAATGTCAGGTTCTACCATGGTCTCCATGATTATACATAAGATGGAGGATATGCTGGGGAGCAGAATCTGCAGGATTGAATCCATGTTCATTCGGGAAGCACTATATATCCCCGACAATGAAACAAGGATCGTACAGATAGTTTTTTCGCAAGTTAGCAAAAAAGAAGTGTCCTTTAAAGTGTGTAGCGCTGATCAGCATGATAGTGCATCAAAAAAACAATGGAGAATACATGCCGAAGGCGAGGCAAAAGAAATTTTCAATAATAAAATTTCGTCTCATTCAGATCCGTTGTTTTCTCCCGAAATCATAAAAAACCGTTGTCAGAATGAAATAAGCGCCAAAGACCTCTATAGCGACATTCGGAAGGGGGGGCTTGAATTGGAGCCCCATTTTAAATGGCTTGAGCGTATCTGGAGGAGAGATGGAGAAGCGTTTGCCGAAATGCGCTTGCCGGGTAAAAGCGAAAAATACGAAAAGGACGTCCTTCCTCCGGGGTTGATAGATTCATGCACCCAGCTTCTTTTTGCCTGCTTTAATTTTGACAAAAAAAATGCGTACATGTTTCTGGGCTTTGACAGGTTTGATTATTATGGCAACCCTTTTGGCAGACTATTTTGTCATATGGAGCTTCAAACGGAGGCATTGGACACAGAGCTGGCGGTTGGAAATTACCGGTTGTGGGATGAAAACAAGAGGCTGATCGTAGAAGCAAAAGGGATACACCTGAAGCAGGCCCCCCTGGAAATTTTTATCAACAGCCTTGGGAACAAGGGGCTGGACCCGTTTTACAAAGTCCAATGGCAATTGTCCGAACGGGGTGAGACCAAAAGAGATGCGTTAAAAATATTTTCCGATAAATGGCTGGTTCTGGATGACGGCCATGGGGAGGGATCATCCCTGGCGCAGGCATTTCAATCAAAGGGGATCTCACATATTCTTGAATACTTGGACGACCATGGCAAAGACCAATCGGGGAACCGTATCAATGGATTTGAAAAACGGATTGAGGACCTCCTGGAAGAAGAGCAATTTACCGGTATTGTCAATATGTGCAGCATGGATCAGACCATGCCTGGATCCCTTTTTTATGACAGATTGTCTCCGGATATAACCATGGGCTGTGAGTTGACCCTTGCCCTTGCGCGGGTTCTTTCCAGGACAACAAATAATGACCCGCCGAAATTGTGGATTGTCACCAGGGGCGCACTTACGATTGAAGGTGAAAAATCATCTGTGAATCCGGTGGGTTCCCCTTTATGGGGAATGGGTAAAGTCATGTCCCTGGAACATCCCGAATTTTTCGGAGGACTTGCTGATCTTTCTCTTGAAGCCGGGGACATTGAATTTTCAAGGCTTGTACAGGAATTAGTTGAGCAGGATGGAGAGGATCAGATCGTTCTGCGGGGGGATAACCGGTATATCCCACGACTGAAGCCCGTGGAAGAAGACAAGTTGCATTTCTCCAGTGATTCCTTTTCCAAAGATGCCGTTTATCTTGTTACTGGCGGATTGGGCGGGCTTGGCATGAGGCTTTCCACATGGCTTGTTGAAAAAGGTGCTCGCCATCTGGTGCTTATGGGACGAACCAGCCCTTCACCCGAAACCGAAAAGCATATCCTGGAATTTGAAGAGAAAGGAGTTGATGTCCGGGTGGTTCAGGGTGGTGTAAACGATGGGACTGTTCTGGAAAAAGTATTTAATGATATTTTTCGGACCATGCCACCGCTTAAGGGCGTTTTTCATCTGGCCGGCGTGGTGGATGATGGCATGCTGAATCAATTGGAATGGACTCGGTTTGTCGATGTATTGGCTCCAAAGGTGATGGGCGCCTGGAATCTCCATATGCTCACCAAAGATCTCCATCTTGATCATTTTGTTCTCTTTTCATCCACAGCTTCACTCCTGGGCTCTCCGGGCCAGGGGAATTATGCTGCAGGGAATCATTTTATGGATACATTGGCAGAATTGAGGAAGCGTATTGGCCTGCCGGGCTTGAGCATTAATTGGGGACCCTGGGCAGAGATCGGTATGGCGGCGGCACTCAAATCCGGAGACATGAAACGCTGGGAAAAGGGAGGATTTACTCCCCTGACTGTTAAGAAAGGATTCATGTTTCTGGAAGAACTTCTCGGATCCGGAAATTCTCAGGTCGCCGTGATGGACATTAATTGGGATGATTACGTTCGATACTACCTCAATAACACTGTGCCCCCTGTTTTATCCCAGATTATTTCAAATTTTATAAAAAAACCGGCTCCGTCAGAATCCGTAACCATTGAAAGGTTGAACCGAATTAATGAAGCTAAATCGGAAGAAAAAGAAGCACTTGTTTCAGAGCTTATTTCCAGTTACCTGACTAAAATCATGTGGCTGGATGCAAAGACCCGGATTGATCTGGATTTGAACCTCATGGAGATGGGGCTGGATTCGTTGATGGTGATTGAGCTCAGGAATCAATTTAGAAAAGATTTGGGTGTTGAGCTTTCCCTTACGGAATTTTTAAAACAACCGACCATCAGAAAATTGTCTGGGATTGTCCTGAACCGTTTTGGAAAATTAAAATCAACTGAAACGGATAAGATGATTTATCCCCGAATACTCCCCCGTCCAGATCAGAGATATGATCCTTTTCCTTTGACCGATATACAGTATGCCTACTGGATGGGCAGGCGTGGTGAACTGAGCCTGGGGGATGTCTCCTGCCATATTTACGCCGAAGTTGAGATGGTTGATCTGGATCTGGACAGATTCAGCAAGGCCATATCAAAACTTGTCAATCGCCATGAAATGCTCAAAGCTGTGATTCTTTCGGATGGTCGTCAACAGATACTTGAGAACGTACCGGCATATGAGGTTAACATTCAGGACCTGAGGTGCTATGAGCCTGGTTATACTCAACGCAAACTCAAAAAAATCAGGAACTGTATGTCCCACCAGATTCATCCCTCGGAGACAGGGCCTTTATTCGAAATTCGGGCATCACTTCTTGATAAAGGCATTACCCGCCTTCACATCAGTTTTGATCTTCTTATAGGGGATGGTTGGAGTTTCAATATCCTGATAAATGATCTTTACAGGTACTACCTTGATCCAGAAACTGATTTTCCCTCCATTGAGATTTCCTTCAGGGACTATGTCCTGACGCAGGAAGCAGTGAAACATATTGATTTTTATCAGCAATCCATGGAATACTGGAAAAAACGTATCCCCCATCTCCCCCCTGCTCCGGATCTCCCCCTTGCAAAAAATCCGGAAGAGATCAAAAAACAACATTTCATTCGCCTTGAATCAAGGATGGAAAAAGAGCCGTGGAAACATCTTAAACATCGTGCCGCCAAAGCGGGACTTACGCCTTCCGGAGTGCTTCTTGCCGCATTTTCCGAAATCATTGCCGCCTGGAGTAAATCACCCGATTTTACCATTAATTTGACCATGTTTAACCGGCTTCCCCTGCATGATCAGGTGAATGAAATCGTTGGAGACTTCACCACTTTGACTTTACTGGAAGTAAACAATGACGGCAGACAATCATTTGAAACCCGGGCCCGGAACATCCAGGAAAGGTTATGGCAGGATCTGGAGTTTCGGCATATGTCCGGGGTGGAAGTGTTGCGGGAGATTGCCAGGCAAAAGGGCGGCGGCTCAAATATCAATTTTCCAGTAGTCTTCACAAGTGTGCTCCCATACAGTAGCCAGAGTGGAGATTCAACCGCAATAGGACTGCCATCCGGGCTGCCCGTTGATCTTGTCTACTGCATTTCACAGACGCCTCAAGTCTGGCTGGATCATCAGATATTCGAACAGAACGGTGCGTTGACCTTTAACTGGGATGCGGTTGAGGGACTTTTTCCGGAAGGAATGCTGGAGGATATGTTTGAGGCCTACAGCAGGCTCATCAATAGGCTTGCAGATGAAGAGAATGCCTGGCAGGAGATAAAAGCGGAGTTTATTCCTGAATACCAGGCGGAAATGAGAACATTGGTGAATGATACGGCGGGGAGCATATCACGGAAGATGCTTCATACTCTGTTCGATAAACAGGCATCCATAAATCCTGAAAAAGAGGCTGTGGTCAGTTCAACGTTAAGAATGACTTACCATGAGCTTGCCTGCCGGGCTGCAAATATCGGCTTGGTTCTTCGGGAAGAAGGTGCTTTACCCAATAGCCTCATTGCCGTTGTCATGGAAAAGGGATGGGAGCAGGTGGTTGGAGTTCTTGGTGTTCTTTATTCCGGAGCGGCATACCTGCCGGTTGATGCGTCAATGCCAAAAGAGCGGCTTCATCATATCTTGAAAAATGGAAACGTCGATCTGGCGCTTACCCAATCATGGAGAGATAAAGACATTGACTGGCCGGAAGGGGTTAAAAGATTTTCTGTTGATAAGGCAGGACTTGTGGATGAAAGGGCTCCCCTGGTTCCAGTACAGGATATCAATGATCTTGCCTATGTGATTTATACCTCCGGTTCCACAGGAGAGCCAAAGGGCGTGATGATCGACCACAGAGGAGCGGTTAATACTATCCTTGATATCAACAAGCGTTTTGACATCGGTGCCGAGGACAGGGTAATTGGGCTTGCTGAATTGAGTTTTGACCTGTCGGTATACGATATCTTCGGGACCCTTGCAACCGGAGGCACCTTGATCCTTCCCGATGCAAAAGGATCAAAGGACCCAGCCCATTGGTTAAAATTGATGGAGACGGAACAGGTTTCCGTATGGAATTCAGTTCCACAACTCATGCAGATGCTTTTGACCTATATTCCGCCTAAAATGACGGATTTGCCAAAGGCGCTTCGCCTCGTTCTTTTGAGCGGGGATTGGATACCCAGGGACCTGCCCGGTAACATCATATCTCTATTTCCCGGGACTGAAATCGTCAGCCTCGGGGGGGCGACGGAAGCTTCTATCTGGTCCATTCTGCATCCCATAGAAAAGGTTGGGATGGAAGGAAACACGGTTCCATACGGTCGTCCCATGACCAATCAGAGGTTTTATGTCCTGAACAAAAATATGAACCCTTGCCCGGACTGGGTAACGGGTGAGCTTTATATTGGAGGAATGGGTCTTGCCAAAGGATATTGGCGTGATGAAGAAAAAACCGCCCGTAGTTTTATCAAGCATCCAGTTCTCGGTGGACGCCTGTACAAAACCGGGGATATGGGGAGATACTTGCCCGATGGAAATATTGAATTTCAGGGAAGGGAAGATTTCCAGGTAAAACTCAACGGCTATCGCATTGAGCTTGGGGAGATTGAGGCTGCAATCAAAGATCATCCTTCGGTAAAAGACACCGTAGTTTCAGTCAGAGAAAATCAATGGGAAAACAGTCGACTGACGGCATATGTCGTTCCCGATTTAAAGACAGATTCTCCAATTGTAAAAACCGTGGAAGTTGACCCTAGTGATTCGGAAGCCTTTTTGAATTTGTTAAAAACAACCGCCCGGCTGGAAGCGGAAAAAAGGCTCAATGAAATGGACTTTGGCGGTTTCAAAGTTTTTCATGATTACATGAAAGAAAAAAGCCTTGAAACCATATGCCGGGTGTTGAACGGTTTTGGTTTTTTTATTCATTCCGGTGAAAGGTGGTCCCAGCAGGAATTAATGGATAAGGGAAAGATTCATAACCGATTCAGGACTGTTCTGGGGCAGTGGCTGGACCTTCTTATAGCCAGAGGGCTTCTGAACAAGGATGGCGACGGTTTTTATACTAATTTTGAAAAATTGGGGGTTGAAAAAGAGGGACAAGCATTTTGTCCAGAGATCGAACAATACGGTTGGTTGGCCGAAAATATCCATGCGCTTGATCTCTATTTGGAGCGGATTGGCAGGCATTTAATCCCTCTTCTCAAGGGAAATGATGAACCCTTGGAATACTATTTTTCCGACGAAAATGGCATCTCTCCTGAAGCATTGATAAAGGTTATGCCGGGCACCG
>NZ_JBFXHE010000110.1:0-11476 GCF_050177295.1 Desulfobacter sp. | reverse complement strand
ACACGGTGTATATCTCTGCAGAAAAACAGTTTCCCCAGCTTAAATCCTTATCCGTGGCACCGCTTTTTGCAAGAGCCATCAAGCACATCCATACAGGAGATAGTGTATCAGCGCTTTTTAAGCCCTAAGAGGCAGAATTATGTGTTAGAAACTGCAGTAACTTCTGGTGTTGCCTGATCCCCGGGCAGGGCAATTTCCCTGATAAATGCAGGCAGGCAGTTCCAGATTTTTTTTGGCTGTCTGATGCTTCTGTTGCTGTCTATGGCAAAAACCCCGGTCTGTTCCCCGGCGTTAAAAGGATCCGGTTTGAATGTCAATGGGGACTGGCTTTTGTCTGTAAAAGGAATAATAAGGGGGCCCTCGCTTTCAAGGACATAGGCCATCTGTCCGCTTTTAAGAAAAACAATGCTTCCCGGCGGATAAAGCCCTACGGTTTTAACAAAAGCATGGAGAATAAACTGAAGGATGGGGTCTTTGTGTACGTAACTGCGGAACAGGCCGGTGACGGCAGTAACCTGGTTAACAGCATCCTGGTAGCTGCGCTTGGAAATCATGGCGTCATAGATGTCCATCAGTTTGCATATTCTGACATAGGGCGGCATCATCCCGCACGCCAGTTCCACAGGATAACACCCGGGCTCTCCCTCATAAATAGGCCCATGATGATATTGGATCATGTTCCTGAGTACAGTACTGTCCAGATGGTTTTTTTCAATGATCGTAAATCCGAAATCGCCGGTGTGTCTGCGCAGCAGTTCGATTTCATCTTTGTTCAGGACAGAGGTCTTGTTTAAAAGCGCCTCTGGCACCATGGATTTGCCCAGATCATAGATGAACAGGCCAAAGGACATCTCATCTATCTCCCCGGGATAGTAATAGGAAAATATTCCGGAAGATCCATTGCCGGCAAGGGCTGGTGATGACCAAAGCGATTTTTCCACAGCGCTTGAAAAAGCACGGTTAAACCGGTGCAATACCTGGGAACCTAAGGCGCAGACATTGGCGGCATGGCTGTAAAAATACTCATCATAGAAAAACAAATCCCTTGGCAGGTATGCAAAGGGGTGGCGGTTCTGGTCGGCAAATGATGCAAGTTCTGCTGCCTGCTCTGATACGGCATCCACATCAAACTCACCCTTTGTCTGCCGGATTTGATTCACAGCGGTTTTTATGCCGGCCTGGGCTTTGATGCTTATGGATTCGGCAAACCTGCGCAGTTCCCGGATCTCCTTGAGCCGCTCGGTCACATTTTTGGTTTTTATGGGTTCCGGATCGGAAAATGCCCCGGGCAAGGGGCCGGGTGTGCCGGCAGATCCCATGTTTATTTTTTTTCCAGATGCATCAAACACACCGCCGTTGATCGCCACCGGCACTTGCCGAAGACCGTTTTTTCGAACGATTTCGAGCGGTTTTATCTTTTCCACCATCACATCTTTTGCCAGAAGCAGGGTACCGTTGCGGTTATACACATCCACCCCGGTTTGAACCCGGCCGCCCTGGCGGACAACGTCAATCAGCTTATCGATGGAAATTCTTGATTCAATCATAATTCACGGGTGCAAACCTCTCCAACTGCCTTTGACAGGTCTATGAACTCCTGGACATTTAACGTTTCCGCCCGCCGGGAGGAGTCAATGCCGGCATTTGCAAGGGCAATACCCACACTCTCTTTTGTTAAGCCCATTTCACCCCCGGACATGGCATTGTGAAGGGTTTTTCTTCGTTTGGAAAATGCTGCTTTAATTACGCTGAACAGCAGGATCTCATCCTTTTCCTCCATCCCTTGGGTTTCAAAGAAATCAAAGCGCAGGACTGTTGAGTCCACTTCGGGTCTGGGAAAAAAGGCATTGGACCTGATATCTGCAACACGGCTGATTTTTGATGCATACTGAACCACCGCAGAAAGCCTTGAATAGTTTTGGGTGCCGGCTGACGAAAGAAGGCGTTCGGCAAGCTCCTTTTGAAACATCAGAAACGCGCGTGTCACAACCTGCCGGATTGTAACGAGCTGAAAAAGGATCTGGGATGAAATATTGTATGGCAGATTCCCGATCACCACAAGTTTTTCTGTTCCTGCGATCTCCCTTATATCTGTTTTTAAGATGTTCTGATTGATAATCGTAACATTGCATATTTTTTCTTCGGCCAGTTCCCCTTCAAGCAGAGGAATGATACGGCGGTCTTTTTCAACGGCCACAACCTGCTTACAGGCCTTTGCCAAAGGCAGAGTGATCGCCCCTAACCCCGGACCGATTTCAAGCACTGTGGTTTCTTTATCAACCCCGGTTCTATCCACAATCATCCGGGCTGTAGCCGGGTTGGACAAAAAGTTCTGGCCAAGTTCTTTTCCGGCATATAACCCGTTTCTCTTTAATAACTCCCCAGGATGCGTCATTCCCCTTTTTGTTCTCCGTTTTTTTGCTATTTATATCCAGAACGCCATATGCCACACATTTTTAGCCTTGGAAGGGGATAAAAGATTGACAGCAGCGGTTTTCCTTTGAAATTTTCTTTAAACTAGATACCAGTAAATCACAGTTTTTTATTAATTTCCATAAAATTTAACGCCTGCCATCATATACTTTTTTACTATATTTAGATGTGGACGACTTGACTTTAGTAGAATTAAGAAGTAATTTCTAGAACATCATATTAAAAAGAGAACGGAAAACATCATTTTAGAGGAGGCTTGACACATGGAACCCACCGAATTAAGTAACAATTGGGAGACTTTTATTAAAATGTTTCTCCATCGCCTGGACATTCCAACTAAAGAAGATATTGCTAATATTCACAAGAGGCTTGACAAGCTAGAACAAATGATTTATCAAAATCATCCGTCGAGCAAACAGAAAAACAAAATCCAGACGCCAAGGAAAAAGAGTGCTACTTCCATTATACTGAACATCATCGGCAACCACCCGGAAGGCACTAATTTTAAGACCATTAAGGCGGCCACAGGTTTTGACGATAAAAAATTGAGAAATATCATTTTCAGGCTGGATAAGATAAAAAAGATCCAACGGGTCAGCCGGGGAATTTACAAAATAGTTTAATTTTCTAAGAGTATTTTTTATATGAATCAGACTGCATTTATACCCGGACAGGCCATCAGCGGCTACAGAATTCAACATGTATCGGACCTGCCTGTAATTAACGCCTATCTCATCCAACTGGTCCACGAGAAGACAAAAGCTGTCCACATCCACATTGCCAATGCGGATAAGGAAAACACCTTTGGGGTATTTTTCAGAACCGTGCCCACGGATTCCACAGGGGTTGCCCATATTCTTGAGCATACCGTGCTGTGCGGGTCTGAAAAATATAAGGTCCGTGATCCCTTTTTTTCCATGCTCAAACGAAGTCTGTCCACCTTCATGAATGCCTTCACCGCATCAGACTGGACCATGTATCCCTTTTCCACCCAGAATAAAAAAGATTATTTCAACCTGATGGATGTTTATCTGGATGCGGCATTTTTTCCGGATCTTGATCCTTTAAGCTTTAAGCAGGAAGGCCACCGGCTTGAACTGGAACCGGGGGAAAACCAAGGATTAGAGCTGGTATACAAAGGGGTTGTTTACAATGAGATGAAAGGAGCCATGTCCTCACCTGGCCAGATCATGTCCCGGGCGCTTCTTAAAGGGCTTTACCCGGATACCACCTATGCCAATAACTCGGGCGGCGAACCCGCAGAC
Source organism: Desulfobacter sp. (assembly GCF_050177295.1). Taxonomy (NCBI): domain Bacteria; kingdom Pseudomonadati; phylum Thermodesulfobacteriota; class Desulfobacteria; order Desulfobacterales; family Desulfobacteraceae; genus Desulfobacter; species Desulfobacter sp. The sequence continues at coordinate 7,778 of NZ_JBFXHE010000110.1, read as the reverse complement.
ATTCCAAAACTTACCCACGAGGATCTTAAGGCGTTTCACACAAGGTATTACCACCCGTCCAACAGTTATTTCTATACTTATGGGGATCTGCCCCTGGAAGAACGCTTAAACTTTATTGAAGAAAAGGTACTCTCCAGATTTGATTTTCTTGACATGGACACCCGGGTGCCTTCACAGCCCCGGTGGCAGACTCCTAAAGCCATGACCCAGGCATATGCCTACTCAGACACGGATAATATCGCCGCCAAATACCAGGGATGTGTGGCCTGGCTGACGCCTGATATCGCGGATCATTTTGAAGTGCTGGTTATGATGGTGCTTGAACAGATTCTTCTTGGAAATGCTGCATCTCCCTTGAGAAAAGCACTCATTGACAGCACCCTGGGTTCTGCCCTGTGCGATGATACAGGATTTGATTCAGATAACCGGGACACCATGTTTGTCTGCGGACTCAAAGATATTCAGGTAACTGCTGTCCCAGAAGTGGAGAGAATTATTTTTAACACCCTTGAAACCCTTTCTGACAAAGGCATTGATCAACATTTAATTGATTCTGCCATCCACCAGATTGAATTTTCCCGCAAAGAAATCACCAATACACCATACCCGTACGGCATCAAACTGCTTGTGGGCGTTGCTTCAGTCATGGTTCATGAAGGTGATCCCGTATCCGCCATCAACATTGATGGTGATTTGAAAAGACTGCGGGAAGAAATTGCCAAAGGCCCCTTTATGGAAGGCCGTATTCGTCGGTATTTTCTGGATAACCCCCACAGGCTGCTGTTTACCCTTGCCCCGGATGAAGGTCTTGAAACCCGCCGGGCCGAGGATGTACGCCGCGAACTTCAAGAAAAACTAAAATCCCTGGGTGAAGCAGAAGTGGCGCAGATCAATAAGGATGCAGCAGCCTTGAAAGAACGCCAGGAAACAGAAGAAAACCTGGATGTTCTGCCCACCCTGGCGCTTGAAGACGTGCCTCCTGAGATTGAAATCGTTCACCCTGACACCATCAAGGGTATCACCTGCGCCACTGCCTTTGATAAGGCCACTTCGGGCATCCTGTACTTTACCTGCCCGGCAGGTGCTGGAAACATTGCGCCGGATCTTTTCCCCATGGTCCCGTTTTTCGCCCGGGCCTTTACCAATGCAGGCACAAAAAATTCTACCTATGTGCAGATGGCCGAACGTATGGACCTTTATACCGGCGGCATTTCCATGTCTCCCTTTTCCGGCACCTATTTTGACCAGGAGGGTGAAGGCCACTCATTTCTGGCATTGCAGGGAAAAGCCCTGGACCGAAATATTGACCATCTCTTTGATATAGTGGACGAATATATCAATGCTGGTGGATTTAAAGACCATGATCGGCTCAAAAGCCTGATTCTACAATATCAGGCTGGTCTTGAAGCCTCCATTGTCGGGTCCGGACACAGGTATGCCATAACCCTGTCTGCCCGGCATCTGTCAACCGCTGCCAGTATTGATGAACTGTGGCATGGCATAGAACAGTACACCCGGATCAAGGATCTTGCCAGCAGGGTGAATAACGAAAAAACATGCGCCCAGGCCCTGGCTGAACTGGAAAAAAACCTTTCTGCCATGGCTGCATCAGTCATGAGAAAAGATAATTTCAAACCTGCTGTGATCGGATCTGCAACGTCCATGCTCCAGGCGGATAAGCGCATTGAAAAAATTTACGACAACCTGCCCAACGGCAGCAGTCAGGCCTTCTATACACCCCAGATAAAAACAGATACCCTGCGGCCCTACGACGGGTGGATGACCAATACAGCCGTCTCTTTTGTGGCCCAGTCCTTTAAAGCGGTGCGCATCTCCCATGAAGACGCACCGGCCCTGTCCGTAATTGCCAAACTTTTGCGTTCCCTGTTTCTCCACCGGGAAATCAGGGAAAAAGGCGGGGCATACGGCGGATTTGCCCTGTACAATATGGAAGAGGGTATTTTTTCATTTGGTTCCTATCGTGACCCCCATATCAAACAGACCTTGGATGTCTACGCAGATGCTTGCGATTTCATCACCCAGGGACAGTTTACCCAGACAGATGTAAAAGAGGCAATACTTCAAGTTTGCTCGGACATTGACAAGCCTGAAACACCGGCACCTTCAGCCATGAAAGCTTTTTACCGCCGGATCACAAAGTTATCCGATGAGATCCGCAAGGGATTCAAGGATGCCCTGCTGGGTATGGACAAGCAAAAGGTCGTGGGAACAGCAGTCCGGTATTTTTTCCGGGACGAGTCTGCCAAGGGCATTTCTGTGATTTCCTCAAAACCCCTTCTGGATCAGGCCAACCAGGCCCTGGAGGCAGAAGGGCGTGAGCCGCTGATCCTTCATAAAATTTAGGTGTTTGGACCAGCCCTTTTAAGTTTAAGATCGATTGAAAATGGATATCTGTTCAGAAAAATGCATCAATCCGGAACTGGTGGAAAAAACGGCAAAGCAAATGCCTGCGGCCGACACCATCTTTGGCTTGGCGGAAACATTTAAAGCCTTAAGTGATGCCTCCAGGGTTAAAATTGTCACCGCATTGCTGCATCATGAACATTGCGTGTGCGATCTTTCCGTGCTGTGTGGCCAGAGCGAGTCCGCCGTATCCCACCAGCTCAGGCTTTTAAGGGCCCTTCGGATCGTTAAAAACCGGCGCCAGGGCAAACGGGTCTATTATTCACTGGATGATGACCATGTGCGCACCTTGATCCAGATGACCCTGGATCATATCACCCACCAGCAAATATAGCCCTTCTTAACTCAGCCCTACACCGTCTCTTCGCTTTCCATATCATTTTTAACCTGCTTTAACCTAAAAAATTGGTTGACACATATTTTTTAATTTTATATTTACATATGAACATTAATTCATATGTTCAATTAAAAGTAGAATATATTTAACAAAGGTAAAAAGCCCTTTAATTTAAAAAAATGAATCAGGACAAACATAATGATAAACACAATAAAACAAATATGTTTAGAAATTTGGCATGTTTACCTGGATGTCTCGGTATTTATGCTGTTCGGCTTTCTGGTGGCGGCCCTGCTCTATGTATTTTTCAAAGCAGACAAAATCAAAAAATACCTGGGGAAGGGCCGGATCAAACCGGTGTTGCTTTCTGCTTTATTCGGCATTCCCATCCCCCTGTGCAGTTGCGGGGTAATTCCGGTAGTGGCAGGCTTGAAAAAACAGGGCGCCAATGACGGAGCAGCGCTTGCTTTTATGATCGCCACTCCAGAATCAGGCGTGGATTCCATTGCCGTATCCTGGGCCATGTTGGATCCGGTGATGACGATAATACGGCCCATTGCGGGCCTTGTGACCGCTGTAGCAACGGGTATTACAGAAAATTTTCTTAACCGTAGTGAGCCGCAAAAAAAAGAGAAGTCTGTTAATGCAGATCCCTTTTTTGATGTGATCCCGGATCCGGGGTGCGCCTGCAGTTGCTGTGGTGATATTGATGCAGAAGAACCTGGTAAAATAAAAGCAGAGCCGCCTTTGTCCCGGCGCCTGATTCAGGGATTGAATTTTGCGTTTGGCGATCTTTTAACAGATATCAGCAAACCATTTGCCATCGGCATATTAATTGCCGGGGTTATCACATTTTTCTTTCCTGCTGAACTAGGCGACTGGTCCAGGAATAATCCATTTCTTTCCATGCTGGTCATGCTGGCAGCAGGCATTCCCATGTATGTGTGCGCCACATCCTCCACCCCCATTGCAGCGGCCCTTATCCTCAAAGGGATAAACCCCGGTGCCGCACTGGTTTTTCTTCTGGCAGGCCCTGCCACCAATGCCGCCACCATGGGAGTGGTGAAAAATATCTTCAGCACCCGGGCCCTGGTTATCTACCTGAGCATGATCGCCGTCTGTTCCATGACCATGGGGTACCTGCTGGACTTAAGCTACCAGTTGCTGGGTATCCAGGCAACGGCTGTAATCGGCCAGGCCGCTGAAGTGATCCCCCACAATGTGGAGCTGGCAGCTGCCCTGATTCTGGCAGGGCTTCTCTTAAGAAATATGATCATCCGCAAACATGACCATCAGCACGGTCACAATCACACATGATATTAAATTTGTTCAAAAAGATGGGACATTATTTTTTCCGCCTCTTCAGGCAGTCCATTCCCTGCCCTGGCGATATTCAGAGTATGGGCACCCAGGAGACGGTACAGGGATGAAAATTCCGGTATTTTTTCGTCAATGTCAGCCAGGTGCCGGGAGACTGTTTCATGATCCCCCCGGACCACAGGGCCTGTCAGGGCACGGGTGCAGCCCCTGGACCTGATATTGAAAAGAGTGCCCTGGATCAGGGGCGACAAAATTTCAAATGCCACATCTTCCCGAAGCCCTGTTTCCATTAAAAGAGCCAGGGCAAACCGCACCAGGGTCACAAGGTAGTTGGACGCCACCACAGCCGAGGCATGGTAAAGGGTTTTGGATTCCGTTGGGATGGCAAAGGCCAGGGCGCCAAGGGCTGCAGCAATGTCCTTGCCCTGGGAAACAGCATCGGGATCCCCTTCAACAGAGATATTGATTCCCTCAAAGGGGCTTGCCTGTCCCGGTTCATACGGGGCAAAGGACTGCAGGGGATGAATGGAGCCCACAACGGCCCCGGCCTGTTTTGCCTGGATAAGAATCTCTGAAGAATGGGCGCCTGACAGGTGAAAAACCATGGTTTCCGGTCCCAGGGCGTTTTGTTGGGCAAGATCGCCGCAGAGAGACGCTATGACGCTGTCAGGGGTGGTGATGAAAACAATGCCCCCGGCCCGGGCACAGTCAGCGGCCGTATCAAATACGGTGCCGCACCCGGCTGCTGCCCTGGCGGCCTGGGCCGAAGTTCTGCTCCTGCTGAAAAAACCTGCCGGTACATACTCTTTTTTAAAGAGGAATGTGGCCAGGGCGATGCCCACACGTCCACAGCCGATCACGGAAAATTTTCGCTTGGGAGTATTCATAATTCTATTTGTATGAATGGTCCTGGGACGGAAAACTGCCCTCCCTGACCTCTTTTATATATTCATCAAGCCCCTGGGCAGCCAGGGCTGCAATGTCCACGTATTTTTTCACGAATTTGGGTATAAACCCCTCATTGATGCCCAGCATGTCGTGGATCACCAGAATCTGGCCGTCGCAAAAGGGACCGGCACCAATGCCGATGGTGGGAATGGTCAGGGCATCGGTAATTTTTTGGGCAATGGAAGCGGGAATGCCTTCCAGAACCACGGAAAAAGCCCCGGCTTCCTCAACGTCCCTGGCATCCCTGAGCAGCCGCTCTTCATCCCGCTGCACCTTGAATCCCCCCATCTGATGTACGGACTGGGGCGTAAGACCAATGTGGGCCTGGACAGGTATCCCCGCCTTTGCCATGGCTGAAATGGCAGGACAGACATCCGCACCGCCTTCAAGTTTTACAGCCATGGCACCGGCTTCCTTTAAAAACCGGCCGGCGTTTTCAACTGCCCTTTCCAGGCTGCTCTGATAGGACATGAAGGGCATGTCACCCACCACCATGGATCTTGTGCAGGCCCGGGTCACAAGTTTTGTATGGTAAATCATCTCATCCATGGTCACGGGCAGGGTGGTGTCCCAGCCCTGGACCGCCATGCCAACGGAATCGCCCACAAGGATAATATCGATTCCGGCACGGTCCACCATGGCGGCAAAGGGATAGTCATAGGCGGTGAGGGCCGTGATTTTTTTGCCCTCCTGCTTCATCTTCATCAGGCTGGAAGTGGTAACTTTTGTGCTCATGCGTCTCTCCTGATTTTGAGTTATCTGTTAGTTCCTGCCGAATCAAGCCATTTTCTGTACCGGACCATTCCGGCCAGAGCCTTGACAGCACGCTCCGGCGAGGGGAAAAATACCCCCTTATAGTCCAGATCGTCATAACGGTAAAGGGTGCGGCTCAATTCATCGGTTAAAAGGCTGACACCGACTACGGGTTTGCCGTATTTCTGTGTCATTTCAACGGCATATCTGGTGTAGTCCTCTTCTTCTTTGAGAAAGCCTGCCATAAACATATCTGCTGTTTCCTTTGTCATGCCGGGATCTGCTTTCAGCACAGCCTTTGCCATGGCATTGACCAGGATGCGTCTGCCGTGGATACCCAGGTGAATGACCGCATCACACCCATCCCATTTTAAAAGTTCCTCCAGGCAGATCATGGGTATTTCCGGGTCTCCTTCGCCCACAATATCCACGGGGTTGCCATGACTCCAGAAGTCAGGCAGGCAGTTGTTAAGCCGTTCAATGATTTCTCCGGACAGTTTGGGCACCCCAAGCCCGTATTCTGCGCAAAGGTCTGTGGTGACCACACCCCATCCGCCGCCCAGGGTCATGATGGCCACACGCCCCCCCCTGGGCATGGGCAGGGATGAAAAAACCACAGACAGGTCTAAAAGTTCCATGGGCTGCTCCACCTGGATGATCCCGGCCTGGGTGCAGGCCGCATTAAACACACCTGCATCCGAGGCCATGGCCCCGGTATGGCTGGAAGCGGCCTTTTCTCCCTCCTGGGTTCTTCCGCCCTTGAGTACCACCACGGGTTTGGTTTTTGACAGCCGGGTGGCAGATTCAAAAAACCGAGGTCCGTCTTTTACACTTTCGATATACAGCACCACCGTGCGGGTCAGATCATCAAGTTCAAGGGCCTGCATATAATCTTCAATGGTGATCATGGCTTCGTTGCCTGAGCCCACAAATCCCCTGATGCCGATGCCCTGCTGCTCGGCAAAGGACAGAAGCTGGGTGCCCAGATTGCCCGACTGGGAAACAAGGGTCGTGGAGCCGGGACGCGGAAAGGCATTTGCCCCGGAAAAATAAAGGGATGCATGGGGATTGCACAGGCCCATGGTGTTGGGGCCGATGACCAGGATACCGGCCTTGCCGGCTGCGGCCATGACCTCATCTTCAAGCTGTCTGCCCTGGTCCCCGACTTCCCTGAACCCGCTGGTGATCAGCACCATGCCTTTGACATGCTTTTTTTCCAGGGCAGGAATCAGGTCCATCACCCGGATTGCAGGCACGGTTACCACAGCCAGGTCCACATCGCCTTCTATGTCATCAAGGTCCTTGTGGACTTTGCGGCCCATAATCGTGCCGCCCTTGGGATTAATCAGAAAAATTTCGCCTTTGAATCCTCCGGCATAGGCGTTTGTGGGCAGAAGATGACCCCATTTGCCAGGGACTGCAGAGGCCCCCACAAAGGCAATTGTTTTGGGATAAAACGTGGTGTATAAGGCCTTGAAATCTATTTTTTGATGCACACGCGCGTCACACGGCCCGGATTTTTCAAGAATCATCAGCCCGTCAACTGCCACCGGGGACCCGTCCGGGCTGATAATCAAAGGGTTGATATCAATTTCCCGGATGCCCGGGCAGGCCATGGCCAGGTCAGACAAGCCCCGGAGCACGGATTTAAGTTCTGTAATATTTACAGCCGCCTCCCCCCTGAATGACCCCAGAAGGGTCTTGGCTTTCAGATTATCCAGCATGTCATCAAAGTCTGCACCGGACAATGGGGCGAGCCGCAAAACCATATCCTTTAACGCTTCGGTGAGTACACCGCCCACCCCGAACATGATCACCGGGCCAAACTGGGGATCATGAAACATGCCTGCGGTAAACTCCCGCCGCCCCTGGATCAGGGGCTGGATCAGGAAGGCTTCAAAACCATCACCCGCCCGGGACTTCATCCGTTGGGCCGTTTGCCTCAGACGCGCCTCATTGGTGATGCCCACCTCCACCATACCGGCTGCGGGTTTAG
>NZ_JBFXHE010000109.1:0-11511 GCF_050177295.1 Desulfobacter sp. | reverse complement strand
TTCCGGCGTGATCGGTTCCCGGCATCCAAAGAACATTCTGCCCCAAAAGCCTTCTGTATCTGCACATGACATCCTGAATCACGTTGTTCAGCGCATGGCCCATATGAAGCACACCAGTGACGTTGGGCGGTGGAATCACAATTGAAAAAGGGGGGCTGTCACTTTTGTCTTCAGCTTTGAAAAAACCGTTTTCAAGCCAGAATGAATACCACTTCTCTTCAATCTCTTTTGGTGAATATCCTTTGTCCAGGGAATCCGAACACATAATTCAACTCCTCAAACCCTTTTAATATGAGAGAGCCCTTATTCCCAGGGATCTCTGCCATGTTTTGTCGTGAACCGCCCCGCGTTTTAAAAAAGCCAGGCTGTCCAAGGCTGTTTAATGAAAAAGGGGATTGAATCAATCCCCGTCACGTTAATAAAAATTTTTAAAAATTAAGTCAATCGTTTAATCAAGCCTAACCAATATCATCAAGATCTTTTCGCAGCCCGGCTTTAATATCTTCTATTTCATGCTTGATCACTTTTTCCATTACTTCAAAAAGGATTTTTTCAATGGTTTCAGAAAATTTCTTCTCTATAAATTTTTCAAGGGCCGCTTCTATGTCATCCCGGCCCAGTGACCTCATGAGATTTTCACTATCTCCAAGTGCCAAAAAAGCATCATCAGAAAGCAACGCTTCCGGATCATGGGTTTTCTGTGTCAGTTCAATTCGTTCCTGGCCGTTGGGGGATGATTCTTCCGTGACCACCTCGGTCAACTCAATAATATCATCATAATCTTGAACCATAAAATCCTCATTTTATCCTGATTTTAAAGCGTTTGATTTTATTTTAACGAGATTAAAAAATTATCAGAGCAGATAAAAAGTGTCAACAATTTCCCAGAAGCCGGGTTCCAAATATTTTAAATTTCCTGTTGCATTTAGGCGAAAATTTGGATTATTCTCCGATTCAGCTGATCTTTAAAAAATTCACATCTTCAGCTAAGGACCGCTCAAACCCGCCATTAATCTTCAACCCAAAGGAGGAAAACTATGGAAGAAAAATTAAACATTCCTGAAATTGACATGAATGAGGTGAAAGCAGGTGATGTACTATTGTCTTACGGAGATGGGTGGATTTCTGATGCCATAAGATTGGTGGACGGCGGACATTACAGCCATGCAGCATTCTTCAATGGCGGAACAATCATTGAAGCCGGTTCGAGAGGCGTTGTCCAAACGCCGCTTGAAAAGGAAGTCAGTGCCCAAAAATACGTTGATGTCTACCGATTCAAATCAGACAGCGGCATGGATTTTTCTTCACAGGGCTGGCCGGTTGATCCGGTGGTCCAACGGGCCAATTACTATTTTGAAAAAGGTACAAAATATGCTGATAACCAATTGTACCTCGTCGGGGTATTGATTATCATCAGGAAACTTCCCCATGATCGTGTTGAGAAGGCGGTTTTAAGAGCGATTATTGCCATGGTTTTCAAACTGTTTAAGCGGATATTCGAGGGAAAAGAGACAAAGTCGGTGGTATGTTCGGAACTGGTTTACCGCAGTTTTTACGAAGCAATCCCAGAAAAAAAATACGGCCTGACCATTAAAGGAACCTTGGCTCCTTTAAAGATCCGATTGGACAGTCTTGTGGAAAATGAATCCGGAAACGAGCCCTCCGATGACACTGAACTTAATGAAATGATTGAGCAGGCAGAGCAGATGTATTGGAAAATAAATCCGCATCTGGCATCTTCCAAACATGAAATAAATTCATTTTTAAAAGCGGGCAACCCGTTGGTCGCCGCGGAAATGGTCAGCCCGCATGATCTTGAGACAAGTCCCAATTTAGACCTGATAGGCCGCATCAAAAAAATAAGGTGAGGACAAGAAAAATCCTGACTTCAGATGTAAAGGAGAACAAACTATGTACGAAATTATCGCTAACCCTCAGGAGTACCAGATTGACCACCTGATTAACGGCACTGACAACGCAAACATTGAACTTACAAGGGAAGAAAGGGACAAGTGGGCAAAACAGATCGTTCAATTCAGTGAACGTTTGTCCGGATTTGCCCAAAAAGCAGACTTGTTTTCGTCACTTCTTGCGTCAGAAGAAAAGATCGCAGCAACCCCGGCCTCGTTGAAAACACTGAAAATTCAGCTTTTCATGATTAATGATGCCCTGAATTCCGCCCTGGGTATTGCTGACATGCTGGAAGACGATATGATCAAGGCGTCCCAAAATGCGTAAAACCGCTTAAGCGCATTCACGGTTATTTCCTATTAAATTTGTACCATCCAGAGCACCATGTTTTATCAAAACATGGTGCTCTGGATAGTTTTTCAAAATTTTCATCCAAGAACATGTTTTTCCAGGATAAAGCAGGAAAAATCTCCCTTGAAAACCACCTCATCTTCACGTTTAACGGTAACGCTGACCATCTGTTTTTTACCTGACGCTGATATTACACTGGCCTGGGCATGGACAGATTCCCCGGCTTTGACAGGTTTTAGGAATTTAACATCTGCTCCGCCAAGCACAACATTGGGGTGATTCACGGCAAGCATGGCCGCATAGTCAGCAAGTCCGAAAATAAATCCGCCATGCACCAGCCCTGAGTCATCTGCCGCCATTCTGGGTGTGGTAGTATATGCCACACTGCTTTTACCGTTTTCTACCATGACCGGCTTGCCGCACAGTTCATTATCTATCAATTGATGGGTGATTATATTCATTAAAAATCCTCCTTTTCTGACATTTTTAGAATTTGGTTTCAGAACATGTGAGCAAGGCCATGATCCGACGCGCTGCTGCTTTGGGGGCGTATTCTTCTGTGTTAATGGATATCGCGGCAAGTGCCTGGTACAAAGGGGTTCTGATTTCAAGCATTTTTTTTGTTTCAAGGGCAAGGCTGTCACGGGTAAGGTCCGGTCTTCGCCCGGTGTTGTTTTCATCTTTGCGGATTCTGTCCGTCAGAACAGACGCCGGGGCATAAAGATATACAACAACCCCGTTCTTCTTTAAAAACGCTCTGTTTTCCTCCGCAAGAATGATGCCGCCGCCCGTGGCTATAACGGGAGCGCTTTCCAGATCCAGATTCGTCAGTGTTTCAGTCTCTTTAGTCCTGAAATAGGGCCAGCCGTACCGGGCCACCATCTGTGCAATGCTAGTGCCCAAAGTTGATTCCAGAACCAGATCCGTATCCAGAAATGTTTTGTTCAAAAACTCAGCCAGATACCTTCCTGTACTGGTTTTGCCGGTACACCGGTATCCGATAAGAAAAATGGGACGCATGGACACTCCTTTTTTACAGGGCATTAATCTATAAGGCGTCAAATTCATAAGGCATCAAAGTCACAAGGCATCAAAGAGCTGCCAGAATGTCGGGAACGATTTTTCCACGCACACGGGATTTTCAATTTTAATGCCATCCACCCTGAGGCCTGCAACGGCAAACGCCATGGCAATGCGATGGTCGTTAAAGGTTTCAATGAGAGCACCATGGGGTGTGCCGCCGGTAATTTCCATAAAATCCGGACCCTGCACCGCTTTAATTCCCATTTTGGTGAGCTGGGAACAAACCGCATCAATGCGGTCGCACTCCTTGACCCGAAGATGGCCGATATTGGTAATCCGGGTGGTGCCCGTTGCAAACGCGGCGGTTACAGCCACGGCAGGCACGGCATCCGGGGTATCGGACATATCCACATCCACGCCGTGTAAAGGCATAGGGCCGCCTTTTACCCGCAGGACCAGGCCGTCACGATTTACCGTACAGCCCATTTTTTCAAATATATATGCCTGTTTCACATCGCCCTGCAAAGAGGCTGTGCCGATATTGTCCACGCCGATATCCGCACCTGTAACAGCACCGGCTGCCCAGAAATAACCGGCATTGGAGAGATCCGGCTCCACGGATCTTTTGCCACATGTGTAGGTCTGGCCCCCAGGGACCTCATAGCAGGTGTCGGATATCCGGAAGGCATTGACCCCGAACTGCTTCATCACATCCAGGGTCAGATCAACATAAGGCCGGGACACGGCAGGACCAGTCAAATCAATCACAAGGCCCTGGTCAAAGAAAGCCCCGGCCATAAGCAGGGCAGACAAGGACTGGCTGGACCTGGAGCAGTCAAGAAGGGTCCGCCCTCCGGCCCTGTCCCCGCCCTGGATCACCACAGGCGGGGTGCCTTCATTGTTTTGGGAACGGGCATGTATCCGGATACGGCCAAGGGCATCCAAAAGCTCCCCCATGGGGCGTTGACACATCCGCTCATCCCCGGTCAGGGTATATGGGGTAGTTCCAAGGGCGGCAATACCTGCTAAAAGGCGCATGGACGTACCTGAATTGCCAAGGTAGATGGGCTCCGGCCAGGGTTTTGGCCGCCCGCCAAAACCTGTGACCAACAGGGCACTGTTTTGTCTGGTTTCAATTTGAGCCCCCATGCACTCAAGGGTTTTGCGGGTAAGTGAAATATCCTGGCTGTCCAGTACATTGTAAATTTCAGATATGCCGTCGGCCAGGGCTGAACAGATCAGCATCCTGTGTGAAATGCTTTTAGAGCCCGGGATGTTGACCACCTGGTCCTGGATATTTCTGGAAATAACCTGCTTCATGAACGTCTCCTTTTATCATTAAATCGTGCCTGAAATAACATTCCGCATCAGGTCCGTATCAGGGGTCATGTCTGTCCATAATTCAAACTGGGCTGCTGCCTGGGCAATGAACATGGACAGGCCGTCAATGGTTGTGCATCCCTTTTGTTCCGCCGCTTCAAGCAGCCGGGTCCTCAACGGGGTATACACCACATCCATCACCACCATATCAGAGGTTAATGCTTCCGGTGGAAAGCTGATTCCATTCTCTTTGGGAGCCATGCCGATGCTTGTGGTATTGATCACCACATCTGCCTGGATGTTTGCCATATCTTTGGCAGGTATAAACCGGGCGTTAACCGTTTCAGCAAGGGCCTTGCCTTTTTGTTCCGTTCGATTGGTGATGATGATATCCCCTTTTTGAGCGGCAATACCGTGGGCCACGGCCCGGGCCGCACCGCCTGCCCCCACAATACAAACGGTTTTGCCTGAAATGCCAAAGGGGACAAGGGGCGCAACAGCGGCCTGGCAATCCGTATTATAACCTTTTAATATGCCATTTTCATTAACTATGGTGTTTACGGCACCAATGGCCCGGGCTGTGGGATCAATCCAGTCAATATGCGCCATGATTGATTCCTTGAAAGGAATAGTCACGGAAGCCCCCTGGATATCCAGCGTGCGCACAGCCTGTACCGCTCCTGCTGCATCCTGCACCTCAAAGGCAAGGTAAACAGCATTGATCCCCTTATTTTTAAACGCCGCATTATGAATTACAGGGCCTTTAGAGTGCCTGACAGGATTTCCAAATACACAATATAACCGGGTGAACGCGTCAATCATTGTAATATCTCCGGTTTTTCAAAAATCGGGTACGACCCCAACACCTTTAAATACAGGGCCTGGCTTCGAATTTGTTCAATGGTTTGAAATACAATTTCATCCTGAATATGCCCTTCAATATCCATGAAAAAATGATAACTCCAGTTTTGGTGGCGCGTGGGTCTGGATTCAAGTTTAACCATGTTCAAGCCAGCTCGGTTCACAGGCGAAAGTGCCCTGAAAAGGGCACCCGGGGTATGGTTTGTGGCAAACATAATAGATGTTTTATCATTCCCTGTTCTTGCCGGACGTTTTCCTCCGATCACAAGAAACCGCGTAATGTTGCCGGCACGGTCCTGTATTTTTGATGCCACCGGCAGCAGGGTATAAAAATGAGCTGCTTTGCCCGATGCAATGGCGGCAATCTGTTCATCCTTTGAGGCCATAAGTGCCGCATGTGATGTGGAGGTGGTCTCCATGACTATGGCATCGGGCAGATGTTTCTTCAACCAGTTTTTGCACTGGGCAATGGCCTGGGGATGGGAGTAAACGGTTTTAACGTCTTTGAGTTCCCCTGTAATGGATAACAGATCATGGGAAACAGGCTCATAATGCTCTGCCGTAATATGAATATCAAATTCGGCAAACAGATCAAGGGTATAGTTGACAGCCCCTTCAATAGAGTTTTCAACGGGAACAATGCCGAAATGCAGTTCCTTTCGCTCAATATTATTAAAAATGTCGAAAAAACCGGGCTGTTCTACAAATTCTCCGCAGTGCCTGAAATAATGGAGGGCTGCAATATGGGAATGGCTGGCCAGGGGACCTAAAAAACCAATGGTCTTAGGCTTCTGGATTTCCCGTGTGGCCGTGATGATCACATTGAAAATATACTGGATCAGACTCTCATCCGCAGGGCCGGGGTTCAGCCGGGAAAGCCGGTCAATCACCATGCGTTCCCGGGCCCGGTCCAGAATCTGACTGCCTTTTTGTTTTTTAATCTCCCCTACTTTTTTACCGATCTCAAGGCGCTGGTTGATCAGTTCAAGGATGCGCTCATCAATGCGGTCAATTTCCCCGCGAAGGGGAGACAGTGGCGAAGGCTCATCACCTGTTTGCTTTTGATGATCTTTATCCTTGATTTCCCGGTCTGTCATATCAATTTCCTTTTTTTATTTGTGTTCGAACGAAATGGCACCCATCTGCGGCATTGCAAGAAAAGTTGCAATCCTCACAACCATAAGGTTGCTCCGGTTGCAACGTTTCTTGCGCCTTTCATCTGGCAACTTTTCGTCCAAACACGGATTTTATATTCAGGCACCAATTGGGCACAAATAAAAAAAACCGCCCCAGGCCCTGCCTGCTGCGGTTTTAGTGATTTCAGTTAAATTTATGGGGAAAATCAGTAGTCCACAGGCAGGATCTCCTTATTATAAAATCGAGTGCTAAAATAAAAATTTTTGTTGAAGATGAAATCCATTGAACTATTTTTTCCCTTTATAATTTTTTTAAAACCATATACGTTGGATCTGTTTCTGTCAATTGTCTAATATAGCTTATTTAAAAAATAATAAACAGAAATAACGTTTTTTTAAATAGTTATTAATTGAATGTATCAAGCGTTCCCGGTATATTGAAACGAATCAAACAAATCAAACGAATCAGTTGAAAACGATCCCGTTTTGTCCATCTCAACTGATATCAAAGCTCTGTGTGAATTACATAGACGTTTTTATAAAGCATTACAGCTTTAATTGCTAACTTTCTAACTTTTTATGCAACGTTAGGGTGAAGCGTGAGCCATGGTACAAAATGACGAAAAACATCCCCCAGGCGTGGACAGGAAAAAGACGTCCCCAGCCGCCTTTCTGGCGGCGGCCGCCCGGGCCGGCCTTTTTCCCCAGACACCGCCAAACATTTCACCCGGGGCATCTTTGGCCTCTCTGGGTCTTTTCCATGCCCGTGATTACCGAATACGCCATGCCCGCATGGAAGATCTTGCGGTCCTGGAGGATTTGGAAAGGCGTTGCTGGTCCCAGGCTCTTCAGACACCCGGGGATGAATTGGCCCATCGCCTGGACACCTTCCCGGAGGGACAATTCGTTCTGGTACTCGATAATACAATCACAGGGGTCATCTACTCCCAGCGAATCCCCCACGCGGATGCCCTGAGGGGTGCCCGGTCAGACAGTGTTTCAATGCTTCATCAGGCCCAAGGGCCGGTGGCGCAGCTACTGGCCGTCAACATTGATCCCCAATACCAGGAAAGACAACTGGGCGACCAACTCCTGGAGTTCATTCTCCAGTACTTCTCGGTAACGCCGGGAATCGAATCTGTGGTGGCGGTCACCCTGTGCCGGAACTATCACCGGCAAAAGGAGATGGACAAGAACCCGCCCCTGGGGCTGGAACAATACATTAAAAAACGGGATGCCCGGGGGCTGCTCCACGACCCGATCCTGCGTTTCCATGAACTGCACGGCGCGGACATCAGCGGCCTTATCCCCGGATACCGCCCCAAGGACACAAAAAATGAAGGCTTTGGGGTCCTGGCCATATACGACATTCGCAAGCGCCGGCGCAAGGAGGCAAACCTTTCCTTGCCATCCAAAACCAACACCGGGCTCTCCGGGAAAGAACTCATGGATTTTCTGGAACATACGATCAAGGAGATATTAGGCAAAGAGAATGAACCGGCATTTTCCGCGAATCGCCCCTTTATGGAAATGGGCCTGGATTCAGCGGACTTACTCCAGCTCAACGAACAGCTGTCCCATGCCTTCCACCAAAAACTTGGGGCCACCTTCTTTTTCAAACACAACACGCACCAGAAACTGGTCTCCTGGTTCCAGGCCAATCCTCCCGCAAAGACCCGGCCCTATTCATCCCTTGAAACAGCCGCTACCGCCCCAACCCATAACCCACGCCAAAACGACATTGCGATCGTCGGCATGGCCTGCCGCCTGCCCGGCGGTATCAACGATCCCCAGGCCTTATGGGAGCTGTTGAAAAACGGCAGGCACGTCATCGGCCCCATGCCCCGGGGACGCTGGACCTGGCCTGCGGGCATTGATCCGGCCCATGAACACCGGGGCATAGACCAGGGCGGGTTCCTTGAGGATATTGAAAGTTTTGATGCATCCTTCTTCCGCATCTCTCCCAAGGAAGCGGCCCTCATGGACCCGCAACAGCGGATTCTTTTGGAACTTGCCTGGGAAACCCTGAACAACGGCGGTCTTTCCGTGGAAAGCCAGGCAGGGAGCCGGACAGGGGTTTTTATCGGTGCCAGCGGTTCCGATTACCGGCTGTTGCTGGAACAGGAAAAAATTCCTGCCCAAGCCCACATGACCACGGGCAATTCCATGGCGGTGATGGCCAACCGCATCTCCTATTTCTTTGATTTTAACGGCCCGAACCTCTCCATTGATACGGCCTGTTCAAGTTCACTGGTGGCGGTACACGAGGCGGTCCAGTCACTGAGGCAAGGACAATGCACCCAGGCCCTGGCCGGCGGCATCAACCTGATCTGCCATCCCGGGACCAGTATCTCTTATTACAAGGCCGGTATGCTCTCCCCGGACGGCCTTTGCCGGACCTTTGACCAAAAGGCCAACGGATATGTGAGATCCGAAGGGGCGGCCATGATCATGCTAAAACCCCTGGACCGGGCCATTGCGGACCAAAATTTCATCCATGCCGTGATCAAAGGCTCGGCCTGCAATCACGGCGGCCTGGCCACCGGCTTAACGGTTCCCAATCCGGACCAGCAGGCCAGGTTGCTTAGAGACGCATGGGAAAATGCAGGGATCTGCGCCACGTCCCTGGGCTATTTTGAAGCCCACGGCACCGGCACCTCTCTGGGTGATCCCATTGAAGTGCAGGGATTGCAAGACGCCTTTGCTCAAATTGCTCAAAGTACCGGCTCCCAATCTTTGGACATTGTTCATGAAAAAAGCTGCGGCCTGGGATCCGTTAAAACCAACCTGGGGCATCTGGAAGCCGCCTCAGGCATTACCGGCCTGATAAAAACAGTTCTCTGCCTGAACCGGCGGGAGCTGGTGCCCTCCCTGCATTGTGAAAAGCTCAATCCGCATATAGACTTGGCCGATTCTCCCTTTTACGTCCCGGACCGCCTTCAACCATGGCCCGAACCCAAAGGAGAATCCTGCGGCAGGGTGGCCGGCGTGAGCAGCTTTGGATTTGGCGGCACCAATGCCCATGTGGTCCTGGAGGAATTTGTGGGCCCGGCCGTGGAAACACCGGAGAATACCAGGAAAAAACCGAGCCCGTTTAACCGGAAACCCCATTGGTTTTCCCGGAGGCCGACGGTAACAGAAAAGTCCTCCCCTGTTTTTTTCATGGAAAAAGGGTGGCGGTCCGTCCCCCTGCATACCTCCGGGACAAAGCCACAGGACGCCGGTGGAAAAATCGCGATATTCTCCACTGACGATACCCGGAACCTGGCCGAATCACTTGCCAAACACCTGCCCCAAAGCCAGATTGTATCTTTAGACGACCCAACAGCCCCGTCCCTTGATTTTGGCGGATGCATCCACCTGTATGGGCACAACACGAATAATGACCTTGACCACCTGAAGTTACGGATTCAGTGGCTCCAGCAATGGATCGGCAAGGGGGTGGGGACCAGGGCCAGGGGAAGCAACGCAAAATTAACCCTTCTCGGTGTCACCCAGGGCCTGGAATCTTTCCGGAATCCGGCCCCGAATTTATCAGGCGCCCCAATAGCCGCATTGTACAGGACCTTGCAAAGCGAGTATTCCCATGTTTGCTCACGGCATATGGATATTTTACCAGGCGGGTCCCAAGACACCCACACCCTGGCCGGGATGATTGCCGGGGAATTTTGGGACAAGCAGGGTCCGCCTGAAATCTGCCTGCGTGACGGCGAACGGTATGCGCCCATTCTCAGGGCCTGCCCGGAAAAGCCGGCCCCCGGACCGGCCCTGGAAATCCCGGAAAACGAGGTGTTGTGGATCACCGGCGGTACCCGGGGCCTGGGGCTTTTATGCGCCCGTCATTTTGTGTCCCGCTATAATGTCAAGCGCCTGGTTCTCACGGGCCAAGAGCCGTTTCCCCCCCGGGAACAATGGCCGTCATTTCAGGCTGAAAACGGTTCCGCCTCCCCGAACCTGAAAACGGCCCTGGCAATGGTCCAAAAAATAGAAGCCGTCAAAGCCCTGGAAGCCCAAGGCGTCCAGGTCCGGGTGCTCAGCTTTACATTGTCCGATGAAGCGGCAATGGGAAAATACCTCCAAGAGATCAGACAGACCATGGGCCCTGCCGCCGGCGTCATTCACTGCGCCGGCATCGAGGGAACAGACACCCCGGCATTTATACGCAAAGATCCGGAGGAAATTCACCGGGTATTGGAACCCAAAATACCCGGACTGAACCAATTGGTTGCGCACTTCAACGCCGAGCCCCTGCGGTTTTTCCTTGTTTTTTCTTCGGTGTCCGCCGCCATTCCAGCCCTGGCTGTGGGCCGCATTGATTATGCAATGGCCAACGCCTACATGGATTATCTTGCCCAGTCCTGCCCCCACAGCTGCCCCCTGGTGAGCATCCAGTGGCCAAGCTGGAAGGAAACCGGCATGGGAGAAGTCCGGAACCCGGTGTATGAAGGGACCGGGCTGGTCAGTTTAACCGACCGGGAGGGACTGCGCATATTGGACCATGTCCTAGGCCATGACCTGGGACCGGTGATTATGCCCGCCATGGTGAACCCATCCCTATGGGAACCGGAATGTTTACTGGACCACAAACCCCACCCGGCCCCAACGGCCCATGCCGGGGCCCCCAGGCTCAACAGCGGGCCCAACCGGAAACCAAACCCAAAATCCCTGCGCCCATGGCTCACCCGCCTGTTTTCCCGGGAACTGGGTATCGAACCCGGCGACGTTGATCCGGACACCCAGTTTAAGGATTACGGCGCCGATTCCATCCTGCTCTCCCAGGTACTTGGCCATATCAACAAAAAGCTGGATCCCCCCTGACGCCCACGGCGCTATACGAATACACCACCCTGAACACCCTGGCCTCCCACCTGGAAGTAAAGGGTCCGGAATCCATTCAATCACCCCCCCC
>NZ_JBFXHE010000108.1:0-11554 GCF_050177295.1 Desulfobacter sp. | reverse complement strand
TCAGCGGTTCGGCCAGGTCCCCGGCCGGGACAAGCCTGCCGCCTTCGCCCTTCTCCAGCTTGTGATGGGTGACAACCGCACACTCCTTGGCAAATCCGTCCACATGTTCGGCCTCTTTTTCGAGGTAGCTCAGGGGAATAAATAATGGGAAATAGGCGTTTTTTACCCCGGTTTCCTTGAACAGGGCATCCATCTGGCGCTGGATGTTCTCCCAGATGGCAAACCCCCAGGGTTTGATCACCATGCATCCGCGGACCGACGAATTTTCAGCCATGTCCGAGGCTTTTACCACCTCCTGGTACCACTGGGAATAATCTTCTTCCCTTGTGGGGGTAATGGCTGTCTTAACTTTCTTTCCCATTTATTTCCTCCGCATTTAAGGTCATTGCGTCAATCTCTTTTATCAGTTCATCCACAAGACACGCCTGGTCAATTTTGCGGATGACGTTTCCCTTTTTAAACAAAATTCCCTTGCCGTCGCCGCCGGCAATGCCGATGTCCGCTTCTTTAGCTTCTCCGGGGCCGTTAACCATACATCCCATAATGGCAACTTTAATCTGTGCCGAACGCTCAAGTAAAGCTTTTTCTACCTGTTCGGCAATTTTAAACAGGTTTATCTTACACCGCCCGCAGGTGGGGCAGGAGATCAGTTCCGGACCCCGCTGGCGCAGACCCAATGCCCGTAAAATTTCAAACCCGGTGCGGATCTCTTCCACCGGGTCCCGGGTCAGGGAGACCCGGATGGTGTCCCCGATCCCTTCGGACAGCAGCATGCCGATGCCGATGGCGGACTTGGTAATGCCGGCATAAAGACCACCCGCCTCAGTGACACCCACATGAAAGGGCACGTCGGTCAGCAAAGAAAGCTGCCGGTAAGCCTCCACGGTTCGCTCCACATCCGAAGCCTTCAGGGATACCTTAATATCATAAAACCCCAGGTTCTCCAGAATACGGATATTGGCAAGGGCACTTTCAACCATGCCCCGGGCTGTCACACCGAACTGTTTCTCAATCTCTTTTTCCAAAGATCCGCCGTTTACCCCGATGCGGATGGGAAGCTTGTGGGCCTTGGCACAGTCCACCACAGCTTTTATTTTGTCGGCCGTACCGATATTGCCCGGGTTGATCCGCAATCCATCTACGCCGGATTCGGCCGCAGCAATGGCCAGACGCCAGTCAAAGTGGATGTCGGCAATCAAGGGAATGTGAATCTGCGCTTTGATTTTTTTTAAAGCCTTGGCCGCTTCCATATCCGGCACGGCTGCCCGGACAATTTCGCACCCGGCCTTTTCCAGGGACAATATCTGGTTTACAGTGGCTTGCACATTCTGGGTCTGGGTGTTGGTCATGGACTGAACCGAAACCTGTGCCAGGGAGCCCACAGCTTGTGACCCCACTTTTATCTGCCGGGTTTTCCGGCGTTCTTTGAGCAGCGGCATACATTAAATCCTTAATTTAAAAAAGCAAATGCCTGCATCGCAATTTTCAGATGCAAGCATAGCGTTGTACACATAAATTATCATACCAGGACAGTTTTTTTCAAGATGTTGATGACAGGCCGGACAGGACAAATTCAATTATCCTTAATACTTTTCTTGACAAAAAGTGCCTTCCTATCCTAAAACTATGAGCGGCGAACTTGCAGCTCAGACAATCGTACTACCGGAGACAAAGATTTGAATCCTCGGTTTAAGAGGTATGAAAGCATGTTTCAAGGCTTTCGGGACTCTGTGTGGATCGAGGCATTAATCATAACCATAAACGAAGAGAGGTAAAATGAGCGCGTTAGGTTTAACACATAAGATTCTCAAAAATCACCTGGTTGAGCCGGCTGAATTGCCAGCACCCGGGGAATTGATCAAGATCAAGATTGATGAGGCTTTCACACAGGACGCTACCGGCACCATGTGCATGCTTCAACTGGAAGCCATGGGCGTTGATAAAGTAAAGCCCCTTGCTGTAAACTTTGTTGATCACAGTATGCTTCAATCCGGTTTCAGAAACCCGGATGACCATCAGTACCTGAGAACTGTTGCCGCAAAACTTGGCATCATCTTTTCACCACCGGGAACCGGCATCTGTCATTTCACCAATATGGAAAACTTCGTTAAACCCGGTATGACAGGTGTTGGTGCTGACAGCCATACCGTAAACGCTGGTGGCGCAGGTGCGATCTTCATGGGTGCAGGCGGATATGACGTTGCTCTGGCAATGGCTACAGGCATGTACACAATGCCTATGCCCAAGGTGACCAGGGTTAACCTGACCGGTAAGCTGGCCAAAAACTGTATGGCCATGGATGTCATCTTGAAGATGCTTGAAATTGTATCCGTAAAAGGTGGAAAGGGTATTATCTTTGAGTATGCAGGTCCCGGCGTTAAAACCCTGTCTCTGACAGAACGGGCCACCATCACCAACATGGGTGCTGAAATGGGTGCCACCACCTCTATCTTCCCAAGTGATGAAAACACCAAAGCCTATCTGGAAAGCCGTGGCCGCGGTGGGGACTACACCGAACTGTCCGCAGATGAAGGCGCTTCCTATGATGCTGAAATTAATATTAACCTGTCTGAAATCGAACCGCTGATCGCCATCTATCCCTCTCCGGGTAATGTTGAAAAAGTTAAAGATCATGCCGGAACTAAAATTCATCAGGTTTGTATCGGTTCCTGTACCAACAGCTCCTTTGAAAACATCGCCACCTTTGCAGAAGCCCTTAAAGGCAAACGTGTCAAAGTTGACACCATGCTCTATCCCGGCTCCAGATCCGTTGCCATGCAGCTTGCAGACGCAGGCTACATAAAAATGATGTTCAATTCCGGTGTCAGAATCATGGAAAATGGCTGTGGCGCCTGTATCGGCCAGGGCGGTTCCCCCCCAAGCAAAGGCATCACTCTGAGAACCTTCAACCGGAACTTCCCCAAACGTTCAGGTACAGACGATGCCCTGTGTCATTTGATCAGCCCGCTTGTTGCAGCTGCCAGTGCCCTGACAGGTGAAATCACCGTACCGGAAGCAAAAGACATTGCCATTAACGTAATCCCGCCTGTCATCGACACCGATTCCTTCATCATGCCGGATAAAGCCGACAAGTCCGAAGGCATTGTCCGCGGACCCAATATCATGGCCCTGCCTGAATTCACGCCGCTGCCCGACGTTGTGAAAGGCGAAGTTCTGCTTAAGCTTGGCGACAACATCAGTACTGACGACATCCAGCCTGCCGGTACATTCCTGCCCCTGCGTTCCAATGTTAAAGAGTATGCAATGCAGGCAACTTACCAACTGGTTGACAACACCTTTGCCAAACGCGCTGTGGCTCACAGAGATGCCGGCGGAGAAGGTTTCATCATTGGTGCTGAAAACTACGGTCAGGGAAGTTCCCGCGAGCATGCAGCGCTGTGCCCAAGATGGCTTGGCATCCGCGCGGTTATCGTTAAGTCTTTTGCCCGTATCCATGTGGCCAACCTGGTTAACTTCGGTATTGTTCCGATGACCTTTAAGAACCCGGCTGACTATGACAAAATCACCCAGGGCGACACAGTATCCTTTGATGCCAAAGACCTGGCCGGAGATCTGTTCCTTGAAGTCAATGGTAAAAAACTTCCCCTTGAACCTGCTTTTGACAAAGATATGATCCCCACGCTGAAATTAGGTGGTGCGCTGGCTCAGTTTAAAGCAACCTACAAGGGATAACCGCTGTATTATTGCCGAAGAAACGATTCTCCGGCAGAAGTATGTAGGTTAAGAAAGGGGGATAATCGGCTGATTATCTCCCTTTTTTTTAAAACACAGAGATCAGCATCCTTGTGCCCACCAAATACAGCAGCACGGCAAAAACACGCTTGAGCTTGTCAACGGGCAGGTTGTGGGCAAGTTTCACCCCAATGGGTGCCGTGAGCACCGAGGCTGCAACAATTCCTGCCAGAGCAACGAGGTTGACAAACCCCAGGCACATGGGCGGCAGGTTTGGGGTACCAAGCCCGTTGATCACATACCCTGAAAAACCGGCTGCGGCAATGGGAAACCCGATGGCCGATGAGGTGCCGATGGCTTTGTGAATCTTGGTATTGCACCAGGTCAGAAACGGCACGGCCAGGGTACCGCCGCCAATGCCCACAAGACTTGAAAATACGCCGATGATGCTGCCTGCCGCAAAGATGCCTGCGGTGCCGGGGATGTCCCGGGTGGGTTTGGGTTTCATCCCCATGAGCATCTGGGTGGCCACATAGTATAAAAAGATGCCGAAAAAACATTTAAGAAAATTGGTGGAAAGCATGGAGGCAATCCAGGTTCCTGTAAAGGTCCCCACCAGGATGCCCGGAGTGATTCTGAATACCACGGGCCAGACCACAGCGTTACGTTTATGATGGGAACGCATACTGGAAACCGAAGTAAACAAAATACTGGCCAACGACGTGCCTAAAGCCATGTGAACAATAACTTCATGGGCCACATTCTGGTGGGTAAAAATCGAAGTGAGCATGGGAACAATCACAAGGCCGCCGCCAATGCCCAGAAGCCCGGCCAGCACGCCGGCCACACCGCCCACTGCCAGATACAACGCTATATAAACCATCTATTCAGTCCTTTATCCGTAATCAATTACACAAGAATGACAAATATATAAAATCAGGGTAAAAAGCAATGAATAGTTCCCGGTGCAAACCCCTTTCGTTAATTACTGAGAGCCTCAAAACCATACCAGGCTGCACCATGCAGCGCCGCCCTGGGGTCAAGAATCACATGGACGGGCATATTGGCGCACAATGAAAAAAAACGGCCCTTGTCGGCAATACTGGTTAAAAAATCGGGCCGGGCCAGCCGTTTAAGGATGCGCGGCAGTATGCCGCCGCCAAGATAAATGCCGCCTGTGGGAAGAAGCGTCACAGCCATATTGCCGGTGACCGTGCCAAGGGCGCGGACAAATATATCCAGTGTGGCCTCGCAGATATCAGCCTTGTTTTCAAGGGCGGTTTGCACAATCACCGGTGTTTTGTCCGTTGTTGCAGCCAGTTTTTCCCTTAACCAGACAGGCTCGGGAAAAATTTTATTTTCCAGAAAATATTCATAAATATTGGGCAGCTGACTGCCCGAACACACCCGTTCAAAACTGACATGGCCATAGCGCCGGGTTAAAAATTCCAGAAGTTTAACCTCCTGGGTATCCCGGGGAGAAAAGGCGGTATGCCCCCCTTCGCTGGCAAAGGCATGGTACCGGTCCCCTGCCCAGACCATAAAGGCAATGCCCAGGCCCGTACCCGGTGCAATAACCGCCCGGTTCCCTTTGGGTTCCGGATTTCCCGGATTCAGGGTAAAGATGCCGTCTTTGTCCAGGTGGGGCACTGAAACGGCAATGGCTTGCAAATCATTAATCAAAAAAACCTTAGGGATGCCGCAGGCCTGCTCAATTCCATCTGCGCTGATTTCCCAGGGCAGATTGGTGATCCGGGAATGGCGGTCTTTTACCGGGCCGGCAACCCCGAAACAGGCGGCTTGCGGTTTTGCACCGGTCTGATCTAAAAACGCTTTGACAATTTTTTCAAAAGATTGATAATTGGCACTTTTAAAGCGGGTTTCATGAACCGGATTCCCGGGCACTTGTGTTCTCCCGGCATAGATTGCGAGCACTGTTTTTGTGCCGCCGATATCCCCTGCAAGAATCATGGGCCTTACACCTGGGCGATAAAAAGGTTGTAAATTTATTTGACAATGACATTCCTTTCTATATAGGCTTTTTTCAACAACTTTAGGAGCGTTAATTATGCCTGCCCCTCCCATTTTGATCTGTGAAGAAAAAAGAGCACCCCGGTTTAAAGGAAAATAACACATGAACGATACTGTGAAAACCAATTATGCATGCCCGGACCTTGGGGCAAAAATCCGCCAGGGACTTGAAAAAGCAGACAAAAATCCGGAACAAATCAGTCTGCGGGACCTTGCCCCGGTTGACCAGCTTCATACAGGAGGGGCCCCTGCCACCCTTGAACTGGTGGAACACGCCGGCCTGGAAAAAGGCATGACTATTCTGGATGCAGGCTGCGGCATTGGCGGCACATCCCGGCTTCTGGCGCAAAATTTCGGCCTTGTTGTCCATGGCATTGACCTGTCCCAGGACTTCATTGAAACCGCAAGGGTGTTAAACCAGTGGTGCGGCCTTGTAAAAGACGGTACCATAAACTTTAAACAGGGTTCCCTGCTGACAATGCCTTACCCGGACCTTTTTTTTGATGCCGTACTCTGCCAGCACGTACTGCTTAACATAAAAGACAAACCAAAGGCCTTTGCCGAATTTTCAAGGGTACTGGCCCCCCGGGGCAAACTGATTCTGCATGAGATTGTGGATGGCCCGGGGCCTGATCCCCTTTACCCTGTTCCCTGGGCCGGCAATGCCTCTGCCTCCATGCTCTGCTCCCGTCAAGATCTTGGGGAATATGCAAAAACTGCCGGATTTGAACTTGTTCTCAGTGCAGATAAAACAAAAGAAGCGGCGCTTTGGTGGGAAAAGGTCAATGCCATCAAAAAAACCAGAGGCACAGGCCCTTTAAACCCGGGCCTGGTTTTTGGAGAAAATGCGGGGCATTTCGGCGCAAACATGGAAAGAAATTTCAAAGAACAGGCTCTGCTGTGCGTTGAAGATATCTGGATAAAATCCAATTTTTGCAATAAAAGGAGCAAACCGTGAACACTTGTTATGACACGTATTATATTGACGGCAAATTCGTTTCCGAAGACGAGGCCACCCTTTCCGTAAAAGACATCACCGTATTAAGGGGATTTGGTGTATTTGACTTTCTGATCACCTATAACAAACGTCCATTTCGCCTGGAAAAACATGTGGAGCGCCTGAAAAATTCCGCCCGCCACATCGGACTTGAACTGAACCATTCCAACAAAGAGATCTGCGGCATTGTCATGCAGACCATAGAAAAGAACCCGCACCACAAAGAGGAAAATATCCGCATCGTCTACACCGGCGGCATCAGCCCTGACGGCGTAACCCCCCAGGGCAACGGTATCCTCATGGTCATGGCCACGCCCAAGCACGAACTGCCGGAGTGGTGGTATACCAAAGGTGCCAAAATCATCACCGTGGACATGGAAAGATTTATCCCCCAGGCCAAGAGCACAAACTATCTGTCAGCCATTTTTGCCCAGCAAAAGGCCCGCAGCCTTGGCGCTGTTGAAGCCATTTACAAAGACAAGGACAACCGGCTGCTGGAAGGCACCACCACCAATATTTTCGCCTTCAAAGGCAACACCCTGATCACCCCGCCCGACAGCATTCTGCCCGGCGTAACCCGGGGCGCTGTGCTGGAACTTTTACAAAAGAAATATGACATTGTCCTGGATTTTATCCCCCACGCAGATCTGGCCGACATGGATGAAATGTTTATTGCGGCATCCAACAAAGAGATCGTACCCATTATCCAGGTGGACGATACGGCTATCTCGGACAGCAAACCCGGAGAAAAAACCCTTGCCCTGATGGCGGACTGGAAAGCATACACAACCGCCTACGGTCTTGGAGAAGCAGACTGATGAATTTCCCCGATGCACCGGTCCTTGAGCCCCAAAGCCGGATCCGGGTGGATCTGTCCGCCTTTGGGCAGAATGTGCGGACCCTGAAAAGCCTGATCCCGGCCAGTACCCGGTTCTGCGCCGTGGTCAAGGCCAATGCCTACGGGCATGGCGGGATACACTGCGCAAAAACCGCCCTTGAAAACGGGGCATCCTTTCTTGCCGTGGCCCGGATCTCGGAAGCCCTTGCCATGAGAGGTGCCGGCATCACCGCGCCTATTCTTCTTCTGGGAGAAGCCCTGCCCGAACAGGTCTCTTTTCTTGCCACCCACGGCATCCGGGCAAGCGTGGCTGATATCCAAGCCGCCAGGGCCCTGTCCGGGGCTGCCCACGCCTTAAATACCACGCTGAAAATTCATATCAAGCTTGATACGGGCATGGGGCGCATGGGGTTTCTCCATCCCGACCTTGTCTCCCAGGGCCAGGGGGAAGCGGCCGGCATACGTCAGGCCGGGGGCATTGCGGACCTGAAAGGCCTTGGGGTGGAAGGCACCTACACCCACTTTGCCAAGGCAGACAAAATTGACAAAACCCATGCCAAAGGACAGCTGGCCCGATTCAATGACATGGTTGCCATGCTCGCGGATATGGGCATCCGTCCCGAAATCCGCCATGCAGCCAATTCTGCTGCGCTTCTTGAGTTACCCGAAGCCCATTTTGACATGGTACGCCCAGGCATTGCCATGTACGGGATGGCCCCATCCCATGAGGTGGACATCACAAGGCATAAGCTGACGCCGATCATGTCCATCACGGCAAAGGTCATTTATGTCAAGGCGGTGCCCAGGAATTTCAGCATCTCCTACGGCTGCACCCATGTCACAGCAGCCCCCACGGTGATTGCCACGGTGCCCATCGGGTATGCAGACGGGTACAGCCGGCTTTTGTCCAACCAGGGACAGATGCTGGTCAAAGGCAAAAAGGCCCCCATTGTGGGCCGGGTCACCATGGATTTTACCATGATTGATGTGGGGCACATTCCAGGGGTCAAACCCGGAGACGATGTCACCATCCTCGGCTCCCAGGGAAATGAGCAGATTACGGCTGACGACATCGCAGGTCTCACCGGGACCATCAATTACGAGGTCACCACAGGCCTGAGCAGGCGTATGCCTGTGTCATACCTGTAAAAGGAGGCTGCCCATGCCGGACACAGACCGCTTTAATTTTCAGACAGGTTCCTGGTCCCGTGATGCCGCGCCCGGGAACGCCGCCACCCTGGTCATTGCCGGGGACTGGGCTCCCATCCGGGCGTTTGCCCCGTTGATCGAATCCGACCCCCAAGCCATATACGGCGATGTTCTGCCTGTGCTGCGGGAGGCAGACCTGAGTCTTGTGAACCTGGAAGCCCCCTTAAGTGATATCGGCAGTGAAGTATGTAAAAGCGGGACCGTGTTCAAAGGCAATACCTGCCATGTAAAGGGCCTGACTGCGGTGCCTTTTTCCGCTGTCACCCTGGGTAACAACCACATGTTTGATTTTGGTGTGGAGGCGTTCAGTCAGACCGCCGGGGTCCTGGACTGCCACGGCATAGCCCGCACAGGTGCCGGTATGACCAAAAAAGAGGCTGAAGCGGCCCTGATTCTGGAAGCCAAAGGGGTTCGCATTGCCATTGTCAACATCAGCGAAGGTGAAGATCTGACCGCAGCCGGACCTGGACCGGGTGTGGCCGGATGGGACATTGAAGGGGCCTGGGCCCGTATCAGAGATCTGAAAAAAGATATGGCCCGGGCAATTCACGCAGTGATCGCCGTGGTCCATTGCGGCCTGGAATACATTCCCTTTGCACCGGAATACGTAACCCAGGCCTTCAGGGAACTGGCAGATGCCGGTGCCGACGCCGTTCTCGGGCATCACCCCCATGTGCCCCAGGGGCTTTTCTTCCATAAAAATACACCGGTGTGCTGCAGCCTGGGGAACTTTGTCTTTTACCAGCCCACAAATTTTTTCTGGCGCAAGGTGGGATATCTGGTGCGCCTGCATATCAGCCCAAAAGGACTTGCCGGGTTAGATATTGAACCTTACCGGATCCATGACCAGGGGGTGCAGATGCTTGCAGGCCCGGACCGGGAGTATTTTTTCAAGCGGTTCAAACAGCTCAGCGAACCGTTGTCCACACCGGAAGGCAGCAGAGATGCCTGGCAGGGTTTTCTGGATTATTACGGTGTGTCCGGACTCAGAAACGAAGTCAACATGATTTTAAACAAACTGGACAACACCCCTGGCAAGGGGGCGGCCATGTTCAGAAACCGGCTGACCACGGCCCAGCATTTTTACCACTGGAAGGACCTGCTCACCCGTGTGGTGCAGGATAAGATGGGACAAAGCCCGGTCTGGGCCCGGGACCTGGCCCGGGAGTGGCTGACAAGACAGGTTGAAAATGAGTGATAAAAAACAAATGACCCTGCTTGTAACCGACTCGGGACTTGGCGGACTTTCCGTGTATGCCGGCATGGCCGCAAGGTTTGCCGATGATGCCCGTTATAACCGCATTGAGCTGGTGTACTTCAATGCCTGGCCCGAACAGTACAAGGGATACAACCACTACCCGGATCCGGCGGACCGGCCCAGGGTATTTCACAATGCCCTGGCTGCCATGGCCCGATTCAATCCCGATCATATCTACATTGCCTGCAACACCCTGTCCGTGATCTATCCGTTTACCCGGTTTGCACAAGAGACGAAAATCCCCGTCACCGGCATCGTGGGCCACGGGGTTCAAATGATCTATAACGCGCTGGCCATGGATTCTTCAGCCTGTGCCGTGATTTTTGCCACCCCTGCCACCATCCATGAAAACAGCCATAAAACAGCTTTAGTTGAACAAGGGATTGCCCCGGAACGGATCATCACCCAGGGATGCCTGAACCTTGCAGGTAAAATTGAGCGGACCCCGTTCAGCGACGAAGTCAAAACGCTTATTGATGAAAATGCTGCCCAGGCGGCAAAAAATCTGAAAAATGCGGGTTCCACTGTGTATGCCGGGCTTTGCTGCACCCATTTTGGCTATTGTAAAGACAGTTTTGAAAATGCTTTGGCCTGCCATTCCGGCAGAAAAGTAAACATTTTAAACCCCAACAAAGCCATGATTGATGCGGCCTGCCAGGGAATCATTGCCGGCGGTTCACCACAGATCTCCATGGATATCGTATCCAGGGTCACATGGGAGCCATCCAGAATCAAAGCCTATGACTGTCTGCTGTCCAAGATTTCTGCGGATGTGGTCAAGGCCCTGAAAAACTACCGGATGGACAGGCATCTGTTCAGCATTGACATTGAGTGAGGAAAAAAACATGAGTCGTATTTTACTGATTACCGGTCCTGGCGGTGATGCCCAGGGCTGGGGCAATATGGCCGTAACCCAGGAGATGGCAAAGGCCATCAACGGGTCAGGTAAATCCGCAGAAATTGCATCTGTATCAAGTATGGACGGATTAATCCGGGAACTGGATACCCGCAAGTTCGATCTTGTCTGGAGTGCGCTGTACCATATGACGGAAAATGAAGCCACCGTCGGTATGGGGGACGACAAAGAGGACTGGGTGGCTGAGATTCTGGACAAGCGCAGGCTTCCCTATATCGGCCCGGATGCAGCTAGCATGAAGGCGCTGATTCACAAAACCACCACCCATGACATCATGGACAAGGCAGGCGTTGCCGTACCCTGCCATTACCAGATTGAACCGGGTCAGGCCCTGCCGGATACGGTGTTTCCGGCCTTTGTCAAACCCAGTTATGAGAGCCGGTCTGTGGGGATTAACGACAACAGCGTGGTAAACACCGTTGAAGAGCTGGAAGCCCAGGTGCGTTTTATCCATGAAAATTATGATCAGCCGGCCCTGGTGGAAGAGTACCTGCCGGGCCAGGAATATACAGTACTGATGCTGGGTAACGGCGCGTTTCAGGAATTTTTACCCGGCATGGTCACGGTGGACCCCAGGCTTCTTGGCAGATACCCCATCTTAAGAGCGGATCT
>NZ_JBFXHE010000107.1:0-11587 GCF_050177295.1 Desulfobacter sp. | reverse complement strand
GCTGCTTTAAGAAAACAATAGGTCATGCCTGCCCCTAAAATGGAAATGGCATACCAGAACCCACCGAAAAAAATTGCATGGCCGATGTCCCAGGCCCATTCAAAACAAAAGGGAAACATTAAAACCTCCTTTATCAGTTTTGAGCTGCCGCGTCGGCAGATTTGTTAAGTTCCAGTTCCTGGGGGAATACCGGCAGGTACCGGTATGCGACGGCAATCAGGATAATTCCGTAGGCAACAGGCAAAATGGTCGTCGCCACTTCCTGCCAGCTGGGAATGTACAATGCCCAGGTGTCAAAGGACATCACAGGCACGGCCATGATCTGAAGCACCATCACCCACCGGTTCAGGCAAACACCAATGACGCCCAGAATTATGGCAATGGTGCGGGTGGTAGGATTTTCCCGGGTTCGTTTATTAATCAGGAGCAGTCCAGGCACAACACCGCACACAATCACTTCGGTAATCAGAATCCAGTAACCGTAGAACCCGTTGTTGCTGTAAAAATGGCTCAGTTTGAATCCCATGGAAGGCGCGGTTACCCAAGCCCAGTAAATGGTATCAATGATCTTGGCAATAATATAGGTGGTGATCATCCATCCGGAAATTTTTGCCAGCAGATTGACGGTTTTATCTCCCACCAGTTTTTTACCTGTGATTATTTCCGTGATCTTGGTCACCAGCAGGGTGAAACAGGGGCCAAATGCTGCGGCAGACCAGGTAAACAGGAAAAAGGTCCAGGGCCAGATCAACAGGCCCTCACGATAGGCAAAGGGACGGCCAAACATAACGCCGGCCACACCGCCCAGAGACCCCTGGTGGAAAAAACTTAAAAACGCGCCGGTGGCGGCAAAGACTGCCATCACCCCGTGCATGTTGTGGGCCAGGTGGTGAAAAAACGGCACCTTGTAGACCTGGCGGTTTTCCAGGATATTGGGAATAAACTCAATGGTCAGCACGGCAAAGTAGCAGGATAGACAAAAGGCCACTTCTGTGAGCATTGAATGCACATTGGCATGCCAGAAAATAAACCAGCCGCGCAACGGCTGCCCAATATCAATGGCCAGGATCAGCAGCGCGGAACTGTAGCAGATAAAACCAATGATCACGGCAAAGTTGATGATATTTTTCAGCTCATCAACCTTGAAAATGTATTTCAAAAGACCTGTGAAAAAAGCACCGCCGCCAACCGCAATGACGGCAAGATCTGCCCAGATCCACAGGGCGAATCCGTAGTAGTCGTTCATGTTGGTCTGATTCAAACCTTTGAACCAGCACAAAAACATAGCGAAAACGCCCCAGAGCAAAACAGCACCCACGATGACGATCCCAATCATGAATGTCAGGAATCCACAGCGCTTGGCGCCTTCGGGTATTAATGCATCATCCATATCTAATTACTCCTAAATAGTTTTATGCAAGTTAACCATGGGATGAAGACGCCCCATGATGGGTTTTAACATTTTCCCACTCACCTTTAAGGTAGTTGTCCCCTGCCTTTCTGACCCATTCCCGATCAGACATGTAATACACCTTGGTGTTGGTGCCAAGACGTTCAAGCAGCCTGAAAACTTTCGGATTTCTGGATTTGCCCACAACCTTGTGGTTCATGGGGTCAGGATGGGGATCAGGTTTAACAATCTGATGGACCTTGTGGGCCGGATTGTTCAGATCCCCAAATACAATGGCGCCTGCCGGACACGCTGTGGTGCATGCGGTCTGGTACTCCATTTCTTCTATTTCACGGTCTTCGACAATGGCCTGCTCCCGGGCCAGCTGATATCTGTGGTAGCAAAAGGAGCATTTCTCAACCACCCCGCGCATACGCGGGGACACATTGGGGCTTAAGTATTTTTCCATACCCTCGGGCCATTTGGGATCCCACCAGTTAAAGTATCTGGCGTGGTACGGGCATGCCCCCATGCAGTACCGGCAGCCAAAGCAGCGGGTATAGATCTGGCTGACAATCCCTGTATCATAACCATAGTCGGTTGCAGTGGCAGGGCATACGGATACGCAGGGAGAATGGCCATGGTCACCGATTCCGCCGCAGTGCTGGCAGGGACGGGGCAGATAAACGATTTGCGTTTCAGGAAAGGATTTTCCATTGGTCAGTTTGTACACCCGCATCCAGGTGATGCTGTCCTTTTTGTTGGATTCATCCTCCTTAAACGGAACGTTATTCTCGGACATGCACGAGACCATACAGGCACCGCATCCCGTGCATTTGTCCAGATCAACAACCATTCCGAACTTATGGGCTTTTTTATTTTCTATCATCAGAACCTCTTAAAAAGATTTCGTAAACAGTTTACGCCTTGGAAAGGGTAGCTTTAACTCCAAAAGCAGCATCCAGTCCTGAACCAGGCTCGATGACCGGGCCGATCAGATCATTGACATTGACACCTTTACCGGCCACATAAGGATTGTTGAAGGCATGTCCAAGCCCCCTTGGCATACCGATCACGCCGGGCATAATACCTTCATTAAGGCCGATTTTCACCTTTGCTGTACCCATGGCGGTTTTAAGAACAGCAACATCACCGTCTTTCAAGCCCCCTGCAGTGGCCGGGTTGATTTCAACAACACTGTATTTTCCTGAAAGGACCTTGTCGGAAACGGTTTTAACAGCAAAGGGAGAAGATGCCATTGAACCGCCGGCAAGCCGCATCTTATCAACAGGCACCAGGGTGTAATCGCCTTCTCCCAGGATCTCAGCAGCTTTGGAACCGGAAGCAAGGAAGGAAAAATCCGTTGCAGGGGTACCCACAGGCGGCTTGTCGTCAATAACAACATACCCTTCGCCGGACAGGGTATCCCAAATCTTTTCAGCCACTTCCCCAAGGCAGGCATCATAGGATTCCCAGGCAAAACTTTGTGCAATGCTGTGGCCCATGGCCCGGGCAAGAAGGATCAGTGCATCACCAGGATGCTTGGTGTCAAATACGGGCTTAACCATGGGCCGGCACAGACCCACGACTCTTTTGGCAAGACCTGCGCCGGAAACAACATCTTCGAGGCGTTCAAGGAAGATGGATGCCGGCAGAATCACATCAGATCTAAGCGCGGTTTCATCCATGAAAGAACTGAAGCTGACCTTGAATCCAACCTTGTCCATGGCAGTCTTGACTTTTTCAGGGTTGTTCAAGGCGTAGCAGGGATTTGCATTGTAAATAAACAGGGCTGAAAGGCCACCGTTCTTTTCAAGCGTGTCAACCAGTTCATTAACGGAACCGGCAAGTTTTTCCTTGCCTGCGCCCTTTTCAGCGGCATCATCCATTACATTTTCGGGAAAGTTTAGATAAGCGGCCGGCCCCATGACAAACACACCACCCTCTTTATTCAGGCGGCCTGCCAGTGCGTTAAGGGTTTGGACTGCAGCGAACTCACGAAGGCTTTGACCAACGTCTCCCCTGCCTTTTCCCGGCACGGCCACAGGGGCCTTGGCCTTGATAAATTCCATGGCAAGGGCCTCAATATCCGCGGCCTTAACACCGGTGATAGCTTCCACCTTGGCCGGTGTATACTCTTTTACCACCATGCTAGCGAAAGCGAACTTATTTACGTCCCCGAAAAGCCGACCGGTTGAATCCTGGGTCTTTGTAAGCAAAACCGCACAAAGACCCAATGCCAGGTCTGCTTCTGTGCCGGGTTTCACAGCAATAATTTTATCTGCAGCATTGGCCGTGTTGGACAGTCTGTAATCAACCTGTACAAGTTTGGCCTTGCGTTCACGTCTTTCGGCATTGGCCTGGATACAGGCAACAGGTGAACCCCAGCCTTCAATAAGTGCCGCACCAAAACTTAAAATAAAGTCGGAATGCTCAAGGTCAAACCCAAGGCTTTGATCTGCACGGTGAAGGGCAGCAGCCGTCAGGGCCAGATTGGATTCAAGGCTTGGCATGGTATAGGTATTAGGAGAGCCAAAAGCATCCATAAAGCGTGCAAAAAGCTGAGCCATGGAACCGCTGTCAGCACCAGTGATCAGGCCCAGGGATTCGGGTGCGCCGCTTTCACGGATTTTACCCAAAGTCTGAGCCACAAGTGAGATGGCCTCATCCCAGGAAATCTGTTCAAATTTGTTTCCGTTTTTCTTTAACGGGGTTTTTATTCTGGCAGGATCATAAAGATACTGCAGACCGGAAATGCCGTGGAGACAGGCACCGCCATTGTTGATGGGGTAATCGTCAAGGCCTTCGATCTTAACAGGCCGTCCGTTTATTTTTCTGACGCTGATGCCGCAGGCGCCTGGGCACAGGCTGCATACGGACCGGTCATAGGTTATTCTGCCGTCTTCGGGGACAGGGGTCCAGGGCCAGTTCTGGGTCCAGATGGAAGAATCATCTGTCAGCTTGACACCCACAGGGGAAAGCGCGATGCCGGCTGCCGCGCCAAGTCCCAATCCCAAGAAGCTTCGTCTGTCAATTTTCATAAGTCATCCTTTATAAACTTTGAAATTCTTGTCCTTGAGGTATCTTACTTGTGGCACTGAAAGCAGTAGCCCTTGTGACCCATTTTTTCCAGGTGGCATTGTGCACAGTCATCCATCTTCATCCGATCCCAGGAATTCTTTTTAATTCCCCAGATATTCTTTCCCCAGATATCACGGCTGTAGCCGGTGATTCTGTTTTCTTCATAGGGCCGTGAAGATGAGGACTCACCAATATGACCATGGCAGGTCTTACAGTCCATGCCGTCTGCACTAGTATGGGCGGCATGGGAGAAAAACACACAATCAGGCTGTTTGGCATAAATCAGCCAGGGCACTTCCTTCCCCTCGGCCACATATTCCTCTACAAACACGGCTTCATCGTCGGTCTCTCCCATGGGTTCATCCGTATGGCATTCCATACAGGCGACCAGGCCCGGGATTCCGGAGAAGGTGCCGTCTTCTCTGAGAAAATGGCAGGTTTCACAATCACCTGTTTCTTCGACATGAAGATTGTGGTCGAAATTAAAAGGCTGCTCTCTTTTTGAATAAAGCAATTTTGGAAACAGCAGCCAGCCCGACAGGAAGCATACCAGAAACGCCCCCATAAAAAAGATGACACCAACCCCTAACCCCTTGTCATCTTCTGGACCGTTGTTGGTGCAGTGATGCGCACCACCCCCAGGACCATCGTTTGCTTTGTTTTCTATCTCGTTCATGAAAACTCCATCAATGTTAAAATGTTGATGTTACCATACCCTTGAGGCCCCGGGTAATCCCTAGGCCAATATTTTTCGCAGAACAGCATTTGCCATGCCAATTTTCTGCAATACGTCCGGAAAACACAAATCGCTCAATCTATATTAATATATGTTTTTCTTGTCAAGCTTAATTGGGAAAGCCCACAGGGCAAACGCAAATTACTATTTCCAGTCCACGGGGATGCGGACATGGTGACCGGCCTTATTTTTAAAAAGCAAAAAACCATTATCCCGGCCATACTTGTACAATTCATGGGTGACACGCACATCCTGGGTGCAATAGTCTACAATCAGATCCAGACGGCCTTGTTGCCACCATTCCAGAGCAAGAAGGCCGTCTGCGCTTTTTTCAAGGCCCAGGGTCTGTCCGGCCAAATGATCCAGTGACAGCCGGTACCCCAGACGCTCATGGACTTTTGCCAGAATATCCAGGGTGGGCAGGCTGTGAAAATCAAACCGGCTCAGACCGGACAGCACTTTGTAATCAAACCGGATAATGTTAAACCCGATAATAAGGTCCATCTGCCTGAGCCGTTCCACAAGTTTTTCCATATCCTCCTGGTAATAGAGCAGAAAATCCTTTTCAAGGGAATCGTAGAGCACAGCGCAGGACACCCCCATACGTTCGGCTTTGTGCCATCCGCCAACCTGGTTGGCAGAGCGCCGGGTTTCAATGTCAAGCACAGCATATCTTTGGGGAGATATCAATGCAGGTCTCTTTTCATGTGTCATTTTTTTTAAGACAGCAGCATCCGGGACAACAGGCGGACGCGCGGTTAGTGCAGACGCAAATCCCTCCTGCCCCGTGTTTTGTTCAAGGAGCATCCCAAGAATTTGCGTGGCCGCTTCCTTGTCTATGGGACGGTTTCCTGATCCGCATTTGGGCGAATGTACACAGGCGGGACACCCGGTGTCGCAGGGGCAGTCCCGGATCGCCTCATAGGTTCTTTGCATAAGGGTCACTGCGTTGTCAAAGGCCTGCAAAGTAAGCCCTAAACCACCCGGCACACCGTCGTAGACAAAGACAGCCGCCGTTTCAACCTGGGGATGAAAGGGAATGGATATTCCGCCAAGATCATTTCGGTCGGTCATCACCAGAAGCGGCATCATGCCGATGGCTGCATGTTCTAAAGCGTGAATCCCGCCCATGAAATGCAGATGATCCGCTTCAATGCGCTGCCTGATCCACTCCGGAATCTCAATCCATAGCCCCTGGGTCTCATAGGTCAGTTCCGGCAGATCCAAGGGCACAATGCCAAGGGATTTTTGGCCGGACACGGATTTCATTTCATAGCCTGTAACCTGTTCACGGATTTTCAGTTTGCCGAACCCCACCCGGGTGCCTTTGACCTGACAGGTTCTTTCAACACCTATAATTTCAGTGTTTTTTGAATATCTTGCCCGGGTGTAGTAGCCGACTTTTTCCTTTTTTGCCCGGACCACGCCCTTAAGATGGTCAAAAAGCGTTACCACAAAGGTTTGTCCACGGTGCAGGTAAACCGCGCCTTCATGGGTTTCAAAATAGGATCTGTGCCAGTCGATTTCACCTAAACTTTGCCGGGTGTCCTCCTTGAATATGGGAATAGTATGCCCGGATCCCCTTAAACTGACCTCCCTGTGGGGGCGTTTGCGGGCGGAAAACCAGGTATTCCCGTCCCGGCTTAACAGCAGCCGGCCTTTGCGTCCCAGGGACTGTACCCTTGCTTGCACAACCGGCGGTTTTAACATAGGATCATTGGCATCAAGGCTGAGTTCAGCGGCCGCGCAATCCAGATGGCGGTCAAGGATCTGGGGGTTTTCAGGATTAATCCGGGCGGTTTCCGGGGACATGGTAAAAAAGATGTC
The DNA here is from genome assembly GCF_050177295.1 of Desulfobacter sp. Classification (NCBI taxonomy): domain Bacteria; kingdom Pseudomonadati; phylum Thermodesulfobacteriota; class Desulfobacteria; order Desulfobacterales; family Desulfobacteraceae; genus Desulfobacter; species Desulfobacter sp. The sequence goes on along the minus strand of NZ_JBFXHE010000107.1, from coordinate 4,553 downwards.
CGGGTGGTTCATGAAATACTGATCCAGGGCGTCTTCGTGGGCAATGAAGATCATGGCAGAGTCGTTCCCGTCCCGTCCCACCCGTCCTGCCCGCTGCCAGGTGGACATCATGGTTCCCGGATACCCCACAAGGATGCAAAGATCCAGATTACCGATATCAATGCCAAGCTCAAGGGCCGAAGTTGACACCACGCAAAGCAGTTCGCCGTCGGCTAGTTTTTGTTCAATCTCCCGCCGCTCTTCGGGAAGAAATCCGGCCCTGTATGCACATATCTTATCAGCCATGTTTTTTGCCCGTTGTCCCGCCCATACAGCAATGAGTTCCGTAATTTTTCTGGACTGGGTGTAAACAATGGTGGCAAGATTTCTGTAAACTGCGGCATGGATAAGTGTGATGGCGGTCCGGGCCGCGCCTTCCACTCCCTTCATCAGTAAAATATCTTTTTTCCCGCAGGGGGCGCCTTGTTCATCCACCACCGTCACCGGCAGTCCGGTCAATTCCGAGGCAAGTTGTCCGGGGTTGGCAATGGTGGCTGAACAGAAAATAAAACAGGGGTCAGATCCGTAAAATCTGCAAATCCGCAATAACCTTCGAAACACCCAGGCCATGTTTGAGCCCATGACACCTCGATAGGTGTGCACCTCATCCACCACAATATATTTAAGGTTTCCGAAAAAAGATACCCATAAATGATGATGGGCCAGCATGGCCAGGTGCAGCATCTCAGGATTTGATAACAGGATATTGGGGGGATGGTTGCGGATCTTTGTCTTTTGATACCCTGTGATATCCCCGTCATAGACGCCTGCGGTTAAAGGCTGTGAAAAAACAGCATCAGTTCCGGCCAGCATCTTGTTAACGGTGTCAAGCTGGTCCCGGGCAAGGGCTTTGAGGGGAAACAGGTACAGGGCATGGGCACTTGGGTCAGATATCAGCGCATCCATCACCGGCAAATTGTACACCAGACTTTTGCCCGATGCCGTGGGCGTTGCAATAACCGTATGACATCTGTCAAGGATGAGCGAAATAGCCCGGGCCTGGTGGGTGTACAGATTTTTAATGCCAAGCCCGGCAAGAAGGCGGGACAAGTCATTTTTAAAGCAGGGAAAAATGTTCGGTGATGCCCAGGCTGCGGGTTGGGCATCAAATGTTTTGTGGCTTACAATATCGCCTGCAAATCCCTTAAAGGATTTTAATCGGGTGATATATTCAGCCAGCCCCACGATTAAACAATAACTAAAGCAGACTTAAGGCACATGATCAAAAGCCTTACAGAATGCTTTTTCCCAAGGCGGACAGGATCAGTTCCACCGCAAGTTTGCTTGTTTTATTGGCCACGTCAAGGATGGGATTGATCTCCACCAGGTCCATGGAGCCAAGTTTTCCCGAATCCGCAAGCAGCTCCATGAGCAGATGGGCTTCCCGGTAGGAGATGCCTCCGGGTACAGGGGTGCCGACCCCCGGGGCTTCAACCGGGTCCAGGGCATCCATATCCAAACTGAGGTGAAAGCGTTTCAAGCGGGCAAACTGAACCATGATTTTGGCGGCAATGGCGCTGATACCCTGTTCGTCGATGTCGCGCATGGTGAAAATGGTGATACCGCACGCTTTGATGCGTTTTTTTTCTCCGAGATCCAGATCTCTCTGCCCGATCATGACCACGTTATCCATGGCAATCTTTGCGCCGGGATGCCCTGCATCCACAAGGCATGGATAGCCATCTCCCGTAAGAACGGCCAGGGGCATGCCGTGGATGTTTCCCGACGGTGATGTCCGGGGGGTATTGAAATCGGCATGGGCATCCACCCAGATAAGGCCCACAGGCCCTTTAACCGCCACCGAGGCCACGGTACCAATGGCAATGGCATGGTCACCGCCCAGAAAAATCGGCATACGGCTCTGGTTCATGACCCGGCATCCGGTTTTATAAATATCGTGGCTGATCCGGGTGATTTCTTTGACATACCGGTCTGCCATTCCTTCCATGGCAGGATCGTCATCACGCACAGGGATGGGGATATCACCTTCGTCTTTAACATCATGTCCAAGCCGGCGAAGCCTTGGGATCAATCCCGTATACCTTAACGCGGCAGGACCCATGTCCACGCCACGGAGCATCTGCCCGAAATCCATGGGAACGCCGATAATGCTGATGGGGTTTGCCATATTGAGATCATTTAAAGCCTGAATCAGGCTGTTGCTATAAAAATGGCCCTGACTGGTGCCGGATAACCCTCAACAGTCTTTGACGGATCTTGGGGGTCCAGAAAATCTTCAAGGGATTCCGTTTGAATCCATTGGGTTTTGCGCTGCTCTTCAAAGTTGGTGTCTGTTATATCCACGCATCTGATATCCGAAAATCCGGCCCGGGCAAGCCAGGCTGCCATGACAGACAGGTCAGGGATAAAAAACACATTGCGCATTTTAGCGTACCGGTCAAAGGGAAACAGACAATAATTGTTCTCCCCTTTGATCACCAGATTTTCCACAACCACCCGACCGCCCGGCACAAGGCCGTCATGGATCTGTTTAAGCATCTTTACCGGGGATTTGCGGTGGTACAAAATTCCCATGCACAGCACCAGATCAAAAAAATGATCCATGGCCGGCAGTTCATTGTAGACGGCAGGCAGACAGAATACATTTTTCAGATTCAAATATTTTTGAACCGCACAATACTGGTAATAAAAATAACTTTGGGGTTCAAGACCTAAGGCAAACATGGGCTCTGACGCAGCCATTTTAAACATGTAATATCCATTGCTTGAACCGATATCCAGAATTTTTCTGTTTTTAAGGTTGGGAAGATGGCGCACTATACGTTCCCATTTCATCCAGGACTGCCACTCGGAATCAACAGGAATCCCAAAAAACTCAAAGGGGCCCTTGCGCCAGGGACTCAGATTGACAAGACCGTTGTAAAGCCTGTTCTTTTCATCGGGCAAAATCTGGTCTGCCTGCCCGATGCTGACAGCCCTGGATGACAAATCAACGGTGTGGGGACAAATCCCAGGCAGGTCGTTAACCACGTATTTGAGTTTTTCGAAATTTCCCCTGGCAGAATCAAGAAAGGCCCTTTTTTCTTTGACCAGCTTTTCTAGGGCGTCATACCATTGATCCCATCCCAGGTGGCCAAAATTCTCTAAAAACTGTTCCATTTATTTAATAGCGATCATGGATGTAAAATTAAACCACTTAAGCCAGACGTTGAATGCGGTGAATCCAGCTTTGTGAATACGGTTTTCATGCTCTGTCACGGTCTCGGGAACCAGCACCTGTTCCAGGGCATCCCGCTTCTGACTGATTTCAAGGTCTGTATATCCGTTTTCCCTTTTAAACTGGTAGTAATATTCCTGCTCAAGGGCATTCATTTGTGGATCAAGATGAACGGTTTTTTCTGTGAGCAGCAATATGCCGCCTTTGCAAAGCCCCTTAAAGGCCGATTGAATCAGACAATCCCGCTTTTCAGTATCCAGAAACTGCAACGTCAGGTTGATAACCACCACAGATGCGTTTGAAATCACAATGTTTTCAATGCAGGCACAGACAAGGTCAATACAGCCGTGGCTGTCATGGACGGCAAGCCGTTTTTTAAACCGCTGGATCATGGGCTTGGCACTGTCAACAGCAATCATTTTAAATCCAACACCACCAAAGCAGTCAAGAAGCAGAATTCCCCAATTGCCATGGGAACAGCCCAGATCAAAAATCTGTGTGCCGCTTTGATAAAACTGCCTGGCAATTCTCGCCTGCTGTTTAATTACTTCACCGTATAGCGGTACTGATCTGACCAGCATATCGTCAAATACCCGGGCTACTTTTTCGTTGAACCTGAAAGGTGTAATCGTGGTCAATTTTTCTGCAAATACCCTGTCTTTATTCATAATACCGTCCATTTTAATCCGGGCATCTATACATCATTTACAGGTTTTGTGCAAGCGGTTGGGAAAACCCAAATCCACCGTCTATTTTTCTAAGGCGGGAAACCCGCAACCCAATAAACCGTGATATGAACGAAGCAGTTCCTCATGTATAATAAAGGTAGATCGAATACTTTTAAAATACAAACAGGAACTGCTTATGAAAAATTTTATAGACAGGTTTTCGGGTTTGGTCAAGGGTGTGATGACAGGATTTGACCGTATTGTTTTCAAGGGTTTAATTCTTCCACTGATGTCTGCCTCTGAAGTGATGCACTTCTGCCGAAACAGGGGGATTCTCAACAAAAATTACAAAGACTGGATGTTAGGGCGCATTCCCATTTTCCCGGTTTTAAAAAAGCCTATCTTTTAGTGCAAAAAGCATGATATTTTTTGCTAAGCTGAAACAATCAAAAAAATGGACTGTGCCGATGAAAAAAGCGGAAGATTGCAATACTGTTGATGAAACCTATGCTTGCCAGAAAGAACTGGAAGGAGATCCAAATCGGGCGTATTCCCATTTTCCCGGTCATGCCGCTGGCACTGGATTGTGCGTATTTGCCATCTGTTTCAGGCAGTTCCAACGCCCTGCTTTATAATATGAGCGTAACATAATCATTCTTCCTGCATTC
>NZ_JBFXHE010000106.1:0-11634 GCF_050177295.1 Desulfobacter sp. | reverse complement strand
ACATCCCGGGAAACTGCAGCTGTCAGGGCGTCACCGGTCAGACCTTGATAATGCACAGGCAGCCCTTCCTGGGCACGGGCCAAGCCGGCGGCATAGCGTTCCGGCACCTCGTAGAACATCCGGCGCATGGCGGAACGGATCTTATCGGGTTCATTATCCACCACCCGGACCCCGCCCACTTCTGTCTTATGGATGATATAGGGAGAGACTATTTTCAACACGCATTTTTTTCCCGGCATGGCCACAAGCTCATCATCCGGAATTCGAGCTCCGCGCTCAATAAGCCGGGTCCGGGGAAAAGTTTCTGACCCGGATTTAGCTAAAAGCGCATATACTTCGGATTCAAAAAGAAAATCCCGGTCCTGGTCCCAGGCGTTGGAAAAAATTTGTTCAATGGAATCAAAATCAATATCCAACTGCATGTTGATCCTCAGTCATGTTGTTAATTATATCGATGGGGGAAGCAACCCTTTTGACGCAGACAAAGCATCATTTTGACGCAGACAAAGCATCATTCATTAATTGTTACCTGCCCTGTAGGCAATCATATACCGTACCGTGACAGGGTGTATAGAGATAAGACAAAAAAAAGGGGGGCGCAACCCATAATTTTATGGAATTGTGTGATGGTGGAAGAGTCCGGATGCCTGGGCATCTCTCCTTTTCGTAGGGTATTAAACGAACAGTTGCTTTTTCCAAGCTAAAGTAATAAGGTTTTTTTCAAAACCTTAGTTTCTGTTGGAAAGACAAAATGCTCTCAAATAGATACTTTTTCGGATTAAAATATATTTTAATCATCTTATTCGCATCTATTTTTACGGCAAGCACCGGTATGGCCGGCACCCCCCCCAGAGAGGTTGTCGTGGCTGTGGGCACCGACAGCATCCCCTATTATTTCCTGGATCAGGAGAATCACCCTGCAGGCCTGGTGGTGGATATCTGGAATATTTGGGCCCAGCGGACCGGAATAAACGTCGTTTTCACCCCCCTCCCCTTTTATCAAACCCTTATCGCCGTACAAAATGGCGATGCCGATGTTCATGGCGGGTGTTTTTTCAATCAGACAAGAAGCAAAACCCTTGATTTCATAGCGCCTGTGGTGAAGGTCAGAACCCATTTTTTTGTGAAAAAAAATATCCTGGGCGTAAATCGGCTGGAGGATCTGCGTGGTTTTCGCATTGGCATTATTAAGGGTGATGCCGCCATTGATTACCTGAAACAAAAATTACCCGATGCCACCCTGGCCGTATACCCTGACAACCAGACCCTGTTTGACGCTGTCAAGTCCGATGATATTCTGGCGTTTGTCAAAGATACCAATATCGCTTTGGCCATGCTCAAACAAAAGGGGATAATGAACCAGTACCGGTATTTTGACCAGGAGCCGCTTTACGAAGCAGACTGGTTCTGCGCCGTACGCCGGGGAAATAACCTCCTGGCCGAAATCGTACGAAAAGGGATGCAGGAGATTCCCCAGGCCGACAAAGCCGCTGTTTTTCGTAAATGGACCGGCAGGTCCCAGGACCTGGATAGCAATGCATTGACCATTGCCTGCGGCAATGAGTATCCGCCCATGTCCATGATCAGTGCCACGGGCCATCCGTCCGGCATGCTGCTGGATGTATGGCGGCTGTGGGCAACCAAAACCGGCCGGAAAATAAATTTTAAATTTTTCAGCCAGGGCGACTCATTAAAAGCCATTGAGGATGGAAGAGCTGATATACATTCAGGCTTAAGCAAGTCAAAAGAGCGGGAAAAAACCATTGCATTCTCCCAACCTTTTTACCGGATGGAAAGCGGTTTCTTTTACAGACTGGGACCGGATGCGCCCACAACACTGGCCGATTTACAGGGGAAAATTGTCGGCACAGATGCCGGTACCATCCCGTTAAACCATTTACAGGCAAACGACAGCGTCTTTCTGGTGCAGACCACGGATCAGGATCTGCTCCAGGAAGCATCCCAAGGCACCTTTGACCTTTTTTTTGCAGAACTGCCTTATGTCTCGGTCCAGCTTGAACAAAGGGGAGAACAAGGAAATTACGGTCTTCTGCCCCAGGGAAAAATGACGAAACCCATTTATGCGGGTGTGGCAAAAAACAACCCGACACTTTTAGAGACGGTCAACAAAGGTATTGCCGCCATGTCCGATCTTGAACTGGCCGATATCGAAGCGCGCTGGATCAAAGATCCTTCCCTGAGACAGTTTGGGAACAACGCCATGGCCAATCTCCTGACCCCGGAAGAAAAAGCCTGGCTCAAAGCCCATCAGGTAATCCCGCTGTTAGGCGACGCCGGCTGGCCGCCCATCAGCTTTGCAGATCCCACCGGTCGGTATAAAGGGGTGGCTGCAGACTATATCAATCTGATCGGGCGCCGACTGGGCATCCGGTTTGAAGTCATCAGCGACTACACCTGGAACCAGATGACAGAGATGATAAAAGCGGGCAAGGCAAACGGAATTACCTGCATTGTCAAAGCAAAGGAGCGGGAGCCGTGGCTGTCATTCACTACACCCTATTTTGTCAGCCCTTATGTCATCGTGACTAAAAAAGAGACGCCGGTCATTTCCGGAATAGAAAATCTGGCCGGAAAAACCCTGGCCATTGAAGAAGGGTACTTTCTGCAATCCAGATTAGAGACACGATATCCTAAAGTCATCCTTAAACCGGTTAAAAATACGGTCACGGCCCTTGAGAATGTGGCCAACGGGACAACCGACGCCTATGCCGGAAATCTCATGGTGATTAAATATCTGTTGAATAAAAAGGGTATTGATACGCTCAAAATTGCCGCACCGGCCCCCTGGCCGGAATCCAGGCTCTGCCTTGGCATCCGAAAGGAGTGGCCTCTTCTGGTTTCATCCATTAACAAAGCCATTGAAAATATCTCCCAGGAATCTCATCCGCTGATCAACCAGCACTGGATGGAGGACCTGGAGGATACTGACCAGGAAACCATGCTCCTGCTCTCCCACGATGAGAAGGAATGGTTGAAAGCCCATCCGACCGTAAGACTGGGGATTGATCCGGTCTGGCCGCCGTTTGAATTCTATTCCATGGAACACGGATATTCAGGACTGGCATCTGAATATATCAAAAAAATTGCAAAACGACTCAATATATCCATGCAACCCCAGACCGACATGACCTGGCAACAGGCTATGGACAAGGGCCGGCAAAAAGAGATCGATCTGTTTGCCTGCATTACCCCCAGCCCAAAGCGGTCACAATTTCTTAATTTCACCAAACCATATCTCTCTTTCCCCATGGTCATTGCCGCGGGAACGGACTTTCCGTTTATCAGCGGGCTTGAAGAGCTGAAAGGAAAAACAATTGCAGTGGCGGAAGGCTATATATCCCATGAAATTCTTCAAAAGGATTTTCCAAAATTTAAGCTTTCACCTGTTGATTCGGTGGCCGAGGGCCTCAAGCGGATCAGCCAGAACAGGGCTGATGTGTTTGTGGGGAACCTTGCCTCCATTACATATAGCGCCAAACAGACGGGACTTGCGAATATCAAAATTTCCGCGGTAACCCCCTACAAATTTGAACTCTCCATGGGGGTACGAAAGGATTGGCCCCAACTGGTCTCCATCCTTGACAAGGTTTTAACCAACATGCCCGAATCTGAAAAAAACAGAATCCGGGATGACTGGGTCCGCATGCAGTTTGAGCATAAAACCAACTGGGCCCTTTTGTGGAAATGGATTCTGGGAATGACCCTTGTCTCAGGTACCATCCTGGGCATTATTCTTTTTTCCAACAAAAAACTTAGAAAAGCCGAAGCATCTTTGATGGAGAGCCACAAAAAACTGGCCTTGGCCGTGGCCGAAGCCAGGAAGGAAAAACAAAAAGCCCTGGCAGCAGACAAAGCAAAAAGTGAATTCCTGGCCAATATGAGCCATGAAATCCGCACCCCCATGAATGCGATCATCGGCATGACCCATCTGATCATGCAAACCCGGCTGGATGCAAGACAGATGGATTACGCAGCCAAGATTGATGCCTCTGCCAAATCCCTGCTGAACCTGATCAACGATATTCTCGATTTTTCCAAAATTGAAGCCGGCAAAATGGATATGGAAATTGTACCGTTCAGTCTGGATGAAGCCATGGAGAAACTGGCTGGCCTGATTACGGTCAAAGCGGCTGCCAAAAAAGACCTGGAGGTGCTGTTCAGGGTGGACCCCGAAATTCCAAACTTCTTGAAGGGCGACTCTTTAAGGCTCAATCAGGTTCTGGTTAACCTTGGCAACAATGCAGTGAAGTTCACCGAAAAAGGTCACATCATTGTGTCGGTGGATATGCTTAAAAGGTATAAAGAACAGGTTGTTTTAAAATTCAGTGTCACGGACAGCGGTATTGGCATGACACCGGAACAGCAGAAGAAATTGTTCAAAGTGTTCAGCCAGGCGGATTCCTCCACAACCCGGAAGTACGGCGGCACCGGATTGGGGCTTGCCATTTCAAAACGGATCATTGAAATGATGGGCGGCGAAATCTTCCTTGAAAGCCTTGCCGGGAAAGGCAGTACATTTTCCTTTACCGTACCCATGGCACTCGGCCCCAATGCGGCGCGTAAACAACCTGAACCGGATGATACCATGACCGGGATCAGAATACTGGTCATTGATGATAACCCAGCATCCCGGCAGATCTTTATCCAGATGCTCAACAATTTTTCCATCACGGCCCGGGATGCATCATCCGGAAAAGAGGGCCTTTCCATGATAACCGCCGCGGCTGAACAGCCCTATGATCTTGTGCTGGTTGATCTTCAGATGCCTGACATGGACGGTTTTGAAACTGTACGGGAGATACAGAGGATTATGCCGGCCAACCGACAGCCCAAGATTATTTTGGCCTGCACCATGGACGATGAGCAGGTTCGTTCCCAAGCCGGGGATATGGGAATTGAATCTATTATTGTCAAGCCCACCACTGCCTCGCAGCTTTTTGAGAGCCTGCTCAGCGCATTTGGTCGCCAAAAACTGATACCTATCCAAAAGAGTGAAGAACAAAAACTTTCCAGAACCATTCTGGGGGCCAATATTCTTCTGGCCGAAGACCACGACATCAACCAGCAGGTTGCCAAGGAAATTCTGGAAAGCGCCGGTTTTTTTGTCCAGATTGCAAATAATGGAGAACAAGCCCTTTCCATGTCACTGTCCCAGGATTTTGACCTGGTTCTCATGGACCTTCAAATGCCGGTGATGGACGGGTACGAGGCGACCCGTGAAATAAGGCGGTACAAAACCGCCGGGGCTCTGCCCATTGTGGCCATGACGGCCTCTGCCATGCCCCGGGACCGGGCAAAGGCCATGGCTGCGGGCATGAATTCCCATGTGAGCAAGCCCATTGATTTAAAGGAGCTCTTCCAGACCCTTTCCCGGTGGATCAAACCTGGAGACAGGCCCGTGCCAAATGGCTTTGGCGAAAAACCGGACAAAGAGATCTCCCTGAATGACGTTCCGGGAATATCCGTACAGCAGGCCCTTTCACGCATGGATAAAAATGAGGCGCTCTATCTGGGCCTGCTGGAGAAATTCAGACAAAATTATGCACATGCTCACCGGGATTTAAGGGATCTCATTGAAAAGGGGCAGGATGAAGATGCCCAACGGCTGGCCCATTCCATCAAAGGCGTGGCCGGCAATATCGGCATGACAGAACTGCAGGCGGCAGCAGCCAATCTGGAAACAGCCTTTCGTGACAGGATGAAATCTGAATATGACACCCTGATGACACTGTTTTCCCAAGCATTGCCCCTTGTCCTCTCTTCGGTGGATCAACTTACAGGATCAGTTGCCAAAGGCGCGCTGGTGAAGGAAAATCTGGAAATCAAATCCGAAAAAGAGCTGATCGTGATGTTGAATGACCTTGCCCCGTTCGTAAAGAAACAGGAGGCCAAGCCGGCAAAGGACCGAATTAAAAAAATGAACGCCCTGGCATGGCCAACGCATATAGAGTCTGATATAGCAGAGTTGGTTCGCCTGATTTCCAGGTACCAATTCAAACCGGCTGCAGAAATCATTGAAAAACTTATCGTGACGTTAGAAGACATAGGATAGATTATGACCGACTTATCTCAGATGCGCGTTCTTGTTGTAGATGACGTTGAAACCAATGTGGATATCCTGGTGGATACCCTTGGCGATGATTACCTGGTCAGTGTGGCCATGGACGGCGAATCGGCTCTGGAGATTATTAAAGAAGTACCACCGGATATTATTCTTATGGATATCATGATGCCCGGCATAGACGGATACGAAGTCTGCAAAAGACTTAAGTCCAAAACCGCTACCCGGGATATTCCGGTCGTGTTTCTGACAGCCCTGTCCGAAGAGGAAAATGAGGCCAAGGGACTTGGCTTAGGGGCCGTGGATTATATTACAAAACCCTTCAGTGCGGCACTGGTCAAAGCCCGTGTCAAAAATCATCTGGAATTGAAACAACACAAGGACCATTTGGAAAACCTGGTCGCCAAAAGAACCCGGGAAGTATTGTTAACCCAGGAAATCAGCATGGAAAGCATCGGCACCCTGGCTGAGTTTCGAGATCCCGAGACCGGCGGGCATATCAAGCGGATCCAGCATTACATCAAAGCGCTTGCAAACCAGCTTAAAGCGTTGCCCCAATTCAGTGAAATATTAAATGAAGAGACCATTGACCGGATCTATAAATGCGCACCATTGCATGATATCGGCAAAGTTGCCATACCTGATGCTATCCTTAAAAAACCGGGGAAACTGACCAAAGAAGAATTCGATATAATGAAAACCCATACCCTACTTGGATATGAGGTATTGCTGTCCGGCAAAAAACGCCTGGACACAGGCGATTATCTGAAATGCGCAGGCACCATTGCCTTAACCCACCATGAAAAATGGGACGGTTCCGGTTATCCCCGTGGGCTTTCAGGAAACAATATCCCTGTGGAAGGCCGGTTGATGGCCATTGCAGACGTCTATGATGCGCTGGTTTCCAGGCGGGTGTATAAGCCGCCATTGCCCCATTCACAAGCCGTGGCCATTATTCTTAAAGGAAGGGGAAAGCATTTTGATCCTGAAATAGTGGATGTGTTTGAACAGCACGCAGAAAAGTTCAGGGCCATTGCCATAGAGTTTGCAGATCATGAGGATGAAATAAAAACGATGCAATGTTAGATAATTAGTGATGGCTTTTTTGTCCAAACACGGGTTTGCGTCCAGACACCCAATTTATATATGAGGTAGAATAATGAAACCGGAACAGAGAGCCGTACATGAACAGTCGGTGATGGTGGTTGAAGACTGCGAGCCGGATATCGACGCGCTGGTGGCTTGTTTAAGCGGCAACTACCATGTCCGGGTTGCAACTGACGGGGACACCGCCCTTAAAAGCATCCGGGAGGATGTGCCTGACATCGTACTGCTGGACATCCTGATGCCGGGGATGGACGGTTTTGAAGTATGTCGGCAAATAAAGGAAGATCCCGGATTACAGGACGTACTGGTCATCTTTGTCACCTGTCTGACCGAAGCGGTGGATGAAACCAAGGGGCTGGAGATGGGTGCTGTGGACTATATTACCAAACCCTTTAATTTTGCCGTCATCCGCGCCAAGATAAAAACACATCTTGAGCTGGCCCTGGCCAAAAAGGAACTGGCATACCAGAACCGGATTCTCAAAGAGAATATGGAATTGCGGGAACAAATGGAACAGATTTACCGCCATGATCTGAAGAACCCGATTCAGGCCGTATTAGGGATCGCCCAGATTATGAAACACTCTGAAACTCTGGAGAAAACCACCTTGCAAAATCTGGCGCAGGAGCAGATTAATGCCTGTTTTACCATGATTGATATGCTCAACCGAACCATGGTGCTGTATAAAATGGAGCAGAATGTTTGTCCGGTAAATATGGCCCTGGTGGATGTCATGCCTATTTTTGACCGCATCACCATGGTGTGTGCTAAAAAGATGGCACAAAGGCAGATCCAGTTTAAAATATCCGTGAACGGCGCGCCTGCCGATGCCGGCCGCCCCTGCATAATTTTATGCGATGAGATGCTTTTTTACATCATGATTAACAACTTGTTCTCAAATGCCCTGGAGGCATCCCCTGATGGCGGAACCGTTGCCATCCGAATTCTTGGCCCAAAACAGGGCAACATACAAATAGACATAGAAAACCAGGGTCTTATCCCGGAGCCTATCCGTGATAAGTTCTTTGATAAATTTGTTACTTATGGCAAATCCCAGGGAACCGGTATTGGAACTTATTCCGCGATGCTTACGGCACAATTGCATGGTGGAAGCATCAACTTCTCGTTGTCCGAAGATACCGATACGACCACGATATCCGTGTGCCTCCCCCAATAAAGAGGGTGCAGACACGGCCCATGTTAATTTCCTTAATTGAAAAAGTCAAAAAATGAGATACCCAGGATATCTTGAAAAAAAATTTAATTTCCCTGGATTTTACCGGGTAAAACTGGCTTTGCCATCCATGGCACTGCCGAACCCGGCAAACGACCTGAAAGCACAACTGGCAAAGGCACTGGATCAGTCAGCCATTGAACCCGGACAGACCGTGGCCGTTGGCGTGGGCAGCCGGGGCATTAACAAAATTGCGGATCTTGTGTCGCAAATCTGCCGGAGCATCAAAGAAAAAGGGGCCCACCCTGTCATCATTCCCGCCATGGGAAGCCACGGCAGCGCCACGCCCGAAGGCCAGGAAAAGACCCTGGCAAAATTAGGCGTTACAAGTAAAATATGCCAGGCAACGATTGCTTCACAAATGGATGCAGTTAAAGTCGGAACCGTGTTTAATGACGTGCCTGTCTATTTTTCAAAAAAGGCCATGGAAGCCGACCACAGCATCTGCATAAACCGCATCAAGCCCCATACCAAATTTAAAGGTGATGTGGAAAGCGGGCTTTACAAAATGCTGGTAGTGGGCATGGGTAAACACACGGGCGCCTTGACCTATCATAATTTTGCCCTGAAATACGGATTTCACACGCTTCTCAAAGCCATGGGCGATACCATTATTGAACAAACCAACCTTTGCTTGGGCATCGGTGTGGTGGAGGACGCTTATGACCAGGTTATGAAAATTGACGTGATACCGGCGGCCAAAATCAGCACCAGGGAACCGGACCTTTTAGCCCTGGCCAAATCCCATTTCCCCAGCCTGCCGTATAGAAATCTGGATCTGCTGGTGGTCCGGCAAATCGGCAAGGAGATCAGCGGGTCAGGCATGGACCCCAATGTCACCGGCAGGACCTGTGATTTAATGGAAGATGATTTTTCCCAAAGCCTTGATGTCAAACGGCTGGTGATCCTGGACCTGTCCGCAAACACGGCAGGCAATGCCATCGGCCTGGGCAATGCAGACATCATCACCGAAAAAGTCTTTGCAGGCATGGATTACCAGGCCACGCTCATGAATGCCCTGACCGCCATGTCTCTTAAAAAAGCATCCATTCCGGTCCGGCTGCCCAATGAGGAAAAGGCCGTTCAGGCAGGGTTTCAAACCATTGGTCCGGTGCCCCCTGAAAAGGTCCGGGCGGTGATTATCAGGGACACCATGCACACGACGGATTTTCTTGTGAGTGAAGGACTGGCCCGTGAAACCGAAAAACTATCCTGCCTTAAGGAGATGACCCCCTGCCGGATCGCATTCTCCTCATCCGGAGATCTTATAATTTAAGGATAAAATATGAAAGAAAACACAATAGCATTAAGGCCCTATCTTGAGGCTGTGGAAAATATCTGCCGGCCATTGTCAAAGGAACAGCTAATTGAACTGGTTCTCAAACTGGCACAGGATGAATCCTCATCCGGACGGCTTGGATTTCTTGACAGAATTAAGGCCCGGTCTCCGGGAGCTGAAAACATAATCAACGCTGTTGCAGACGTGGATCAGCTGCTTGACGACATACAGGCATTGAAAGAGGAGATTTTAAAGCGGATTGAGGCCATTGAAAACGGGAATTATGAGGCCCTTGACGACTGGGATTGGGAAGACACGAATTATGATGATGAACCGGACCTGATCAGCAACGAGCAGTCAAATGATATGGTCGCCCTGTTTGCAGAGGCCGGAACCCTGTTTTTAAACGGGGATACAGCGGATGCCCGGATTGTATACGATGCCCTGTTCAGACTCATGGCTGAACTGGAAAAATCCGACTTTTATCTGCCCTATCCTGATCTTGACTGGCGGGAGGAGCGGGCCCGACATGCCCGCTGTATATATGATAGTTCCGATGGAAAACAAAAGATTGAGGCCTTTGCAGACGCCATGAACCTGGATGCCTCACTCCGGTACGACAAAACAGAGAACAATGCCGCCTATCCCATGCTTTGTGATGTAATGAACGCCAGGCAGGAGAAAATGGCAGACCTTGAGTCGTTTTATCCGAAATGGAAATCCCTGCTGGAAGAAAAAGGGCTTGAGGGCAGGCCGTCAACCCTGCTGCTGGAAGCGGTGCATCAAACCGAAGGCATCAAAGGGGTGGAAAAACTGGCCAGGGCATGGGGCAGTGCCCAGCCCAATGGATATCTGTTCTGGCTGAATCTGCTCATGGCGGAGAAACAGTTTGATAAAGCGTCTACCATCGCAAGGCAGGCCATCACGCTGGTTAAAAAAGGCAAAAAAAGGGAAGAACTCAGCCAGGTTCTGGTCGAGGCATCCCGGTCCGCAGGAAACGACGAGGGTGTCCTTGAAGGGAAATTTGAAAAATTTTATTCCAGCCCCAATGATGAGAATATGTCACAGGCCATGGCAGAAGCAATCAAACTTAACCAGCGGGAAACCGGGCTGGCCCGAATCCTGAATTTTTACTCCAAAAAAAAGAACATGAGTGATGATGAAAAAAATCTTTACATAAAAGCACTGCTCATGAACGGGAACCTCAAGAATGCCGTGGAGATGGTAAAGGATGCCAACAGCATTGGCTGGTCTTACGGGCTCAATGTCGGTCTGGTATTCGGCTGTGTTGTTGCGGCGGCCTCAGGGTATGAGACCGGCGCAGGCGCCATAAAGCAGGTCCTGAACCGGGGTCTTGATAACTGGTACGCTTATTCTGACAGAGTTGCCGTTGCAGATAAAAAAACGCCATCTCTTTTCTTTTATGACGAAATTTTAAGCGGGCTCAAGGCCGCAAAACTGTCTGAATACCATACAGGGCAATATTTTGAATGGGCACAGGAAATCGGAAGGAAACGGGTGGATGAGATTGTTTCCAATACCCACAGGGGGGCCTATGACAGGGCGGCAATGGTATTGGGAAGCCTTGCTGAAGTTTTTATTGCAAAAGGCGAGACTGAAATCGCCCAAAACCTGTTCGATCAATTTTGCAAACAAAAGTACAACCGGCACACGGCGTTCAAACGGGAAGTCCGATCGGTGATTGCCGGCTCAAGACTTTTAAAAACACTTAATCCGGTGTTTTAAGACCGGACTGTCTTAATAAAACAAAACCAGGAGAATAATATCCATGCCTGAAACCAAGTATATGACAACATTTATATTTGCACTGATGCTGCTCATGGGAACAACACTGTTTTTACCTGCCCGGTCTTTGGCAACCCAGGAGTATGTGTTTACCGGCCAGACAATGGGCACCACCTATTCCATCAA
>NZ_JBFXHE010000105.1:0-11639 GCF_050177295.1 Desulfobacter sp. | reverse complement strand
TGGTGGAGGCGGCGGGAGTTGAACCCGCGTCCGAAAACAATCAACCCAGGCTTCTACATGCTTATCCTAAACTTTATAATTGGCCGGGAAGGCTCCTTCAGGATGGATACTACCCGGTATATCCTGAAAAATTTAACTTTTGAAAGCCAGGAAATTTCAAAAGCGGTCTTGCAAAGTCGACGCCCGGTCCTGAAATCTGCAAGAAGGATATCAGGCGGACGGAAGCTGATTAAGCAGCTACAGCGTAGTTATAATCGTCTGCGATTATGTTTATATATGCCAAGTTTACGAGTTGACAAACACTCGACATGCTACCATGGACCTCAAAATCTCCGTCGAAACCATTACGCCCCCAAATTTTAAAAGATCAAACAACCGTTCTTAATATAATGCTATCGGAATAGAAGTCAATGATTATTATGATCAGGAATATTTTTTTCTTTCCCGGTCCATATCTCGTTTAACATCCCGCTTTTTAATGGTTTCCCTTTTGTCGTAAAGTTTCTTACCTTTGCCAAGCCCGATAAGTACTTTGATTTTATCACTTTTGAAATAAATTTTTAATGGCACCAGGGTGTATCCCTGCTCTTTTATTTTTCCGACCAATTTCTTGATTTCATAATTATGTAAAAGAAGTTTTCGGGTGCGCAAGGATTCATGATTGGCATTATATGCATATTCATAGGGAGAGATATGAAGCCGACGTAAAAACACTTCGCCGTGTTTGATATCTGCGTAAGAGTCCTTGAAACTGACCCTGCCCTCTCTGATGGCTTTGACCTCGGAGCCCACCAGAACAATGCCGGCTTCATATTCATCATCAATGTGGTAATTGTGCCGGGCTTTTTTATTGGTGGCAATCAGTTTGGTATATTTTTCATTCATGGCTTATTCCTCGTTATCCATGTATGGCAGAAGATCCCTGTATTCCCTTTGAATATAATCTACAATTTCCTGAACCGTTTGAAACCCAAGAATGGTCTGAACATCTTTCCGTGCTTTTGATACATTCATGGACCGGATCATTTTCTTTATGACAGGGATGGCCCCGGCGTTCATTGACAGATTGGTCAATCCCAGACCAAGAAGCACAGGGATATTAATGGCGTCACCGGCCATTTCACCGCACATGAATAGTTCAATATTGTTTTCAACTGCCGCATCCACGATGAGACGAATCATTTTCAGCACCGCAGGATTTAATGCCTGGTAAAGATGCGCCACCCTGCTATTGTTCCGGTCAATGGCCATGGAGTACTGAATCAGATCATTGGTGCCGATACTGAAAAAATCAACGTGCCCGGCAAGTTCCCGGGCCATCATCACGGCAGAAGGAACCTCAATCATAATACCCAACGGGATATCTTTATTAAAAATTTTGTCTTCGGACTCAAGCTCAATAACCGCCTTGTCAATACATGACTTAACGCGGATAATTTCCTCAACACAGGAAATCATGGGAATAAGGAGATTAATATTGCCAAAAGCCGCAGCCCGTAGAATAGCTTTGATCTGGGATATAAAAATACCCTCATTCTCCAGACAAAACCTGATGGCTCTCAACCCTAATGCCGGATTGGCCTCTTCCACCGGATCAATATAGGGATTAAACTTGTCCCCGTTAATATCCAGGGTCCGGATGGTCACCGGAGCCGGCTGCATGAGTTCCACGAGTTCCCCGTATTTTTGCAGCATTTGGTCCTCGGTGGGGAAACGGTTCAAATCTAGGCATAAAAATTCCGTTCTGAACAATCCGATACCAGCCGCTTTATTGTCCTTGGCAGACACCACCTCTTCCACAAGCTCAATATTGGCAAGAAGATTAATGGGTATCCCGTCTGTAGTGATTGCGGGCAGATGGCTTTGCCGTTCAATATCAGCCCTGAAGGCTTCAAACCGCGCCATCTTATCTTCATACCGGAACAGGGTGTCTTCATCCGGATTAATGATAATAATCCCGGCTGATCCGTCTATAATAAGGATAGCGTCATTATTTATATTTGCCGTGGCATTGCCAAGCCCTAAAACAGACGGAATCTTAAGGGATTTGGCCACGATACTTGTATGGGAATCCTTGCCGCCCCTGTCCGTTACAAATCCCTTGATACGCTCAAGCTGGATCTGGCTGGTGTCTGCGGGGGAAAGGTCATGGGCCACAATGATGACGCGTTTGTTGATCTCGCTGATTCGAAGGTCAGCCCCGCCCACCAGATAATTCATTATCTTGTCTGAAACCTGGATGATATCATTGCCCCTGGCCCGAAGATAGGGATCATTGATTTGATCAAACATCCGGCTGATACGCCTGGACACCCGGTGAAGCGCCCACTCCGCATTGACCTGGTCATTGGTAATGGTATCAATGGTTTTGCCGTAAAGCATTTTATCCTTGAACAAAACCATATGGGTTTCAAGAATATTCAGGTTCTCGCTTAAATCATCCCCTAAAGAATCAATGGCCTTGGCATGATCTTTTTTGGCTTTATCCACTGCATTTTTAAACCGGTCTATTTCATTGGGGACCATATCCGGGCTCACAGGATAGCGTTTAATAAGGTTAACGCCCTCCCGGTCAACAAGATAAGCCTTTCCAATACAGATACCCGGAGAGCCGCTGATACCCCTGAGAATGATCTGATCCGTAACGGTTCTATTCATTTTCATTTTCCCCAAATCCGATATCAAAAAAATTTTTAATCTTATCTGCCAGGGCTAAATCTTCTTTTTTTTCTGTAAAAATGGACATCTTTGTCCCTGTACCCGCGCACAGGGATAGAATATCGATAATGCTTGCAGCATCCACAATGCTTTTCCCATCTGACAACCAGATGTCCCCACTGGCGTCCTGGGCCATCCCGGCAATTGCTGCCGCAGGCCGCGCATGCATTCCCAATGCATTAACAACAGTTGTCTGCCGGAATACTGAATATTGAAAATCCAAGTTTATAGTCATTCCAAATATTTTTTTCTTTGTATGTCATCAAAAAATAATAAATTAAAACTGTTAACCGTCCGTCTTGATCAGGCGGTTCAAAACAGATAGAATATACCACATTCAATATATTTTAGCCAGTTGGATTGGCAGACCTGAACCTGCAGCCGGAAGCGTTTTAGGAGGAATTGAAAATGAGCACACCCCAAGCCATCCAGTATCCCATTGATGATTTCAAATCCGGAGAATCATGGCGCCTATTTAAAATAATGGGCGAATTTGTTGAAGGTATAGACGGACTCCATGACCTGGGCCCGGCTGTATCCATTTTCGGATCCGCGAGAACGACCAAGGGGCAGCCTGATTATGAAATTGCCAGAAAGACGGCAGCCTGTTTTGCTGCTGGCGGTTATGCCGTTATTACGGGCGGAGGTCCGGGCATCATGGAAGCGGCAAACCTGGGCGCATCAGAGCAGAACGGGGAGTCCGTGGGGTTGAAAATCACCCTGCCCTTTGAAGAAGAGAGCAATGCCTATCTGACCCGATCTTTGAATTTTCATTACTTTTTTGTCCGCAAGGTCATGTTTGTAAAATATGCCCAAGCCTATGTCATTATGCCCGGTGGGCTTGGCACAATGGATGAAATGTTTGAGACCCTGACGCTGGTACAGACCCAGCGTATCCGTGAAAAGCCCGTCATTTTAATGAATAAGGAATTCTGGGGCGGACTTCTGGACTGGATTAAAAACGCACTTGCCGGAAACGGATTAATTTCGCCCGGGGATATGAACCTGTTTTCACTGGTTGATACCCCGGAACAGGCCCTTGAGATAGTGGATAACTTTTACAACCGGCCTTAACCTCGTTGCTGACTATAGTTAAACCATCATTGGGTATCCCCTCTTTGGAACATGAAAAACAGTCTTTTCAGGCAGATGCTTTAAACCAAGCCCTGTGCAGATCTGTTTTTTGACTGGCTCAAGGTCTTCCACCGGAACTGTAAGCCTTGCGGTGCTCAAAAACATCTCTTCCCAGGAATTCAGGTAGACCAATGTAAAATCTGAAATTCTGCCGTTGGTTTTTTCAGCATAAAAATTGACAGAGACAAACAGACTTGTGATGAGCGGCACCTTTCTCAATGCATCAAAACTGACCGGTTTTGTTAATTCAGGGATAAAAAAATCATGCATGGCTCTGTAAAGTTTTTCAATACTGTCATAGGAAACTGCCGTGGGATTAGGCACCATGGTCAGAAAAGTGCGATCTGTGTAAAGATGGTTGTGAATCAGCCAGGCCCCGACCTCTTCCACAGAACCTGCCGTGAGTATGGATTCTTCATCCGGACAGACCTGGCCGGACAATTTATGAATCAGCTCCCACTGGCCGTATACGTTCCCGGGTACGGCCAGATATCTCAGGTAAAGTTTTGAAAAATGACGGTCTCCGCTTGAAACTAAAAGCAGTTTTTTAATCTTACCCGGCTTATCCTGGAACTGAATATCCACCTTACGTTCCAGAACCATGCGGTCCTGATCGGAAATGAATAGCCCGTCACCATCCTGAAACCGACTTTTAAGGTCTTTATACCGTATTATCATATACTGCTCAATGGTTTGAGACAGGCGGTGGATAGCGGTATAAGGCCAGGTTCTGAACCGGCCTATCTCAAACACCTTTTCCTGGTCCCACCCCCATTCCCGCAGGCATCTTTCCAAAAGGATGCGCCGCAGGCCAAAAACACTGAAGTCCAGTTCCGACTGTTTTGTAATTCCCAATTTAAGAAAAAAACAGGTGAGCAGCAGCTTGATAGCGCGGGTGTCATCGGACTTTGTATAAAACTGAATCAGAGTATTAAGCAAAATGATATAGGAATCATTTTGCCCAGGCTTCAGATGGGTCCCGGAATTCATCCATTCATTTTTGTACTGATTGCACAGCATGGGCTCCCGGCCATAGGTATTGATGTATTTCTCCAGAAGAGCCATTTTAATAACCGATTTAAAAGGGCTTTTCAGCCATTTAAACATCTGCCAGACAGACGCGCCAAAATATTCATTACAGGATATGGCATGGATATCACCCAGATCAATATACCGTTTAGTGCCGGGCAGGCGATTGATACAATCAAAGATCAGATTATAATAATTAATACTGATGCTGGTGGGCAGCGCCGTCCACAGGGGAAGTCTGCCGGCCACATGAATCATAGTCCGGTAAAACTCCTCCTTAAGCAGCCGGGCCTGGGCAGATCCCGAACTTTCCTGGGAGGACCCCCCAAAATCATTGTCACGGGCTTTAAAAATGTCCACAAGAAAAAAGGTGACATGAATTTTAAACCGCTCCAGTGCCATACGTTCCAGGGCATCGAGTTTCTGGCGCAAACGTTCATTGCCCTGGCGGCCCAACCGCTTTTCATCTATACAGACCCAGTAATCAATGTCAGACTGGGCAGTCTGAGCAAGAGATCCCACGCTTCCCATGGTATATACCGCAAGTATATGGGGATCCGGATGCCGGCGGGCAATTACATTGGCCCCTCCCAGATACCGCCGACCAACCCGTTCAGTCTCCCTTGACGGCAGATAATCGGCCACCCCACAGGGTGTGGATGACGCAATTTTGATAATTTCCGGCATTGCAATATTTTCATGGATCAGTAAGGGCAGAAGCTGAAAAAAATCCGCCTGCTCAGGTTTGAACATATCAAAGGCAGCCAGAATGCTCAGTTTATTCTGTTTAAGAAATTTTGCCTGGCCGAAATGAATAAACTCACAGAAAATAAGCAGATTAATTTCATTGGCCACCCTGGGATCAATCCTTGGCAGGTCATTGAAGCTGAGCTGGTGTTCCCTGTCATTATAATTCAGTCCCCGGGTACGCAAATCAATGGCCCCATGGGAGGCAAACCGGCAGAACCTGGCCCCGGCATTGGTAAAATCCGCCATGTGAAGACAGGCATTGGAAAAGGAAAGGCCGGATAGTCGCGCATGTGCGAAAACAGCACAGGTCAAATTGGTTTCGTTAAAGAAAGATTTTGAGATGACTGCGCCAATGAACAAGGCATCGCTCATGTCTGCCCCGTTTAAATTACAATTGTAAAAAGAGGCGTTTTGAAAGCTGCACTGCCTGAAGTTTGCATTTTGGGCAGACACATTGACAAACATGGCATTATCAAAGCAGGTCAGATCAAACATAGCTCTATCCAGATTCGTGTTATAAAACAAGGCGTTACGACATACACCACCTGACACTTGAATGCCTGTTAAAAAGGTATTAACAATCTGTGCACAGGTCAGATCAAGAACGGCTCTGGTCAAATCCATCCCGGACAAATCCTGGTCGTGGAGAACCGCGTTCCGGAAATCCAGGTCCTGGGGAATAATCCCCTGCCTTAAATCAGCCAGTTTCTTTTGGGCCGGATCCTTGAACATGGACTTGAAAAAGGAGGCCATGGATTTTTTTTCGGGTATTTCCGTCTGGAAATCTTTGAAAGGCGCGGCAATGCTTTTGCGTTCCTTGAGCAGCAGGTTCTGGGTTTTTACCATGAGCCTGTCCACTTCTTTCCTGATCCGGTCCGACCCGCAAATTTTTATGTTCTCCTTTAAAATCCTGACCACCCGTTCTGGACGTTTTTTGATCATGCCGAAAACAGATGCCAGGTTGACATCATAATTTTCACCCTGATAAGCACCCTTGTTCAGGGCCATGTCCTGGAGCGCAAAAAATGAGAATCTGGACAACTCAGAGATTTCCATATGGATGATGGGAATAATGGAAGGATAAGTGTCCCGAACCATGTCCATGAGTTTGTGAAAGGGATGCCTGCCGGTCACAACAAGGGCTTTAAAGGCACTGACAGCCTCATTTGTCCGGGAATTTTGAAGGTCCTGAAATACAGGCTCGAACAGTTCCGGGTACAACCCAAAGGATGAATTTTCAATCAGACTGTATACAGCCATCCTGACCTTTTTTACGGTTTCCCGGGTCAACGCTTTTTTAAGAATATGTAAAGGCACCCTTGATCGCATCATTGAAATGGCTTTAAGGCCGGCAATCCTAGCTTGGGGATCCAGGGACAAAAGCTCATTATCCTCTATGAGAAAAGGGTCTCGTAACGAGGCGTCAATATTATCCAAAAAGGGGTCCACATCCCGCCCCCGGTCAAACAGGCCGGCATAGTACCAGATCACCGCCTGGCGCTGTCTGACGCTGGCAAGCACATAGCGAAACAAGTTTACAAAACGCAGACGGATGGCAGGGTCTGCCTGGAGATACTGGTCGGCAAAAATCAAACGACGCCGGTCATCCAGATCCTTGATACATTTTTTTATCACATCCGGGGATACCCGCTCCAGGTAAATGGCCTTAAAGGCAAAAAAAGCGCCAATACTGCCAATATTCATAAGGGCCCGGATGAGGACACTTTTATCTGAAAATACCATTTGCACAAGGATTTTACGGTAAATAAGAGCTGCCCCCTGAAAGGCTTCGGCCTGTGCCTGTCTTAGCGGCTTGTTTTCCTGGGGTATTTCAATACTTTTCCAGATGGCCAAAGCCATCTCGTTCAAACTTTTTCTTCCCGCTTCCCTTAACGAGTAATGGGGTGAAAAAATGCTGTTTAGAATAGGCATAAGGCCAAGATAGACAGGAAATTGTGGTGCCTGAAGGAGCAAATTTTTACGCTGTTGTTCATCAAGGTCCTTCCAGTAATCGTCAAAGGTCTGACGATCAAATCCAGGATTAGAGTCATCCATGTTGCTGTGCCAATCCCTATATTCCAGGCAGTT
The DNA here is from genome assembly GCF_050177295.1 of Desulfobacter sp. NCBI lineage: Bacteria > Pseudomonadati > Thermodesulfobacteriota > Desulfobacteria > Desulfobacterales > Desulfobacteraceae > Desulfobacter > Desulfobacter sp. The sequence goes on along the minus strand of NZ_JBFXHE010000105.1, from coordinate 3,920 downwards.
TCAAATTTTTTATGTCATGCCGGGCTATATTTTAATTAAAATTTGGTATATGAATTAGGTTTAGTTTAAAATCTCGGTACACGCTTCAATATTGTATATCATACCAGAACCAGTTTATGAAATTATTTGATGGCAGCACACAGGGTAAGACCGCAGATCAAGGGTATGACGCCCGGTCCATAGAGGTGCTCAAAGGCCTTGACCCGGTCAAGCGCAGACCCGGCATGTACACGGATACGTCAAGCCCGAACCACCTGGCCTTTGAGGTTATTGACAACAGTGTGGATGAGGCCATTGCAGGCTTTGCCACACGCATTGACGTCACCCTGACACAGAACAACAGGATCATTGTATCGGACAACGGCCGGGGAATGCCCGTGGACATCCACCCGGAAGAAGGGATTTCCGGTGTTGAACTGATCATGACTAAACTGCATGCAGGCGCCAAATTCTCAACCAAGAATTATGCGTTTTCAGGCGGGCTGCATGGGGTAGGTATTTCGGTAGTCAATGCCCTGTCCATTCATCTGTGCATTGACATTTGCCGGGACGGCAAACTTTACACTATTGAATTTCAAAAAGGCCTTAAGACAAAGGACCTGGAAGAGACCGGCACAGCAAGCAAGACCGGGACTAGGCTGGGATTTAAACCGGATCCGGCCTATTTTGATACAGATCAATTCAATACGGATACCATCCGGGCAGCGCTTAAATCCAAGGCGGTTCTGTGCCAGGGACTGACCACCACCTTTACCCTTGAACAAACCGGCGAAGCCGACACCTGGCATTACGACCAGGGCTTGGATCAATATCTTAAAGAGAGGATCAACAACACAAAGACCATTTTCCCGGAACCGTTCACAGGATCTGCAGCCAATGATGAATTCCAGGCCGTATGGGCAGTGAACTGGGGTGAAGAGGATAGCCTTGACCTTGAGGAGAGCTATGTCAACCTCATTCCCACAAAACTTGGGGGCACCCATGTCAACGGGTTCAGATCAGGCCTGCTGGAGTCGGTCAAAGAGTTCTGCAAATTTCGAAACCTTCTGCCCAAAGGCGTGTTTCTTACCCCCGAGGATATCTGGCAGAATGTGGGATATGTACTGTCCGTGAAACTTGTGGAAGCCCAGTTTTCAGGGCAGACCAAGGAACGCCTCTCTTCACGCCACTGCGCAGGGCTGGTTAACCTTCAAGTCCGGGACGCTTTCAGCCTGTGGCTGAACCAGAACGTGGCGATGGGCGAAGCCCTTGCCCGGGCCGCCATTGAAAATGCCAAAAGCCGTGAACGAAAACGTAAAAAAGTGCCTTTGAAAACCCGGACCAGCGGAGCCTCTTTGCCGGCCAAACTGTCGGACTGCGCCAGTGACGACCAAAGACAGCGGGAGCTTTTTTTTGTGGAGGGGGACTCTGCCGGCGGTTCTGCCAAGCAGGCCAGAGACAGGCGTTTCCAGGCCATCATGCCCCTGCGGGGCAAAATCTTGAATACCTGGGATTTAAGTTCTTCGGCCATCCTTGAATCCAGGGAAATCCGGGATATTTCCCAGGTCATGGGTGTGATCCCGGGATCAAGGGATATTTCCAAACTGCGGTACAACAAATTATGTATTCTGGCCGACGCAGACTCCGACGGCCTGCACATTGCCACCCTTTTGTGCGCACTTTTTTTAAAGCACTTTCCGGAAGTGGTGAGGCAGGGCCATGTATTTGTGGCCATGCCGCCCCTTTACCGGATTGACATGGGAAAAGAGGTGTTTTACGCCCTTGATGATTCAGAAAGAAACGCCATCACCAAACGGCTGAGCCGCAGAAAAAAAACATCAAAAATAAATATCCAGCGTTTCAAGGGATTGGGGGAGATGAACCCGTCCCAACTGCGGGAGACCACCATTGCCCCGGATTCCAGGCGCCTGGTCCAGCTCACGGTTTCAAAGGATGATGTGATCCAGATCATGGACATGCTTTTGAGCAAAAAAAGGGCCCAGGACCGGAAACACTGGATTGAAACCCATGGAGTAATCAAAGAGATTTAATACGCATGATCCAGCCCCCCGCTTCCAATGTAGAAGAATTTGAATGTCTGCCCTTTCAGGAGTTTACCCAGAACGCTTACCTGAACTATTCCATGTATGTCATTCTGGACCGGGCCCTGCCCCATATCGGTGACGGGCTCAAACCTGTCCAGCGCAGAATCATATACTCCATGAGTCAGCTTGGACTCTCTTCCACGGCCAAGTTCAAAAAATCGGCCAGGACCGTGGGTGATGTCCTGGGCAAATTTCACCCCCATGGAGATACAGCCTGTTACGAGGCCATGGTCCTGATGGCCCAGCCGTTTTCTTTAAGATACCCCCTGGTGGACGGACAGGGCAACTGGGGTGACCCCAATGACCCCAAGTCCTTTGCAGCCATGCGGTATACGGAATCAAGGCTGTCCAGGTATGCAAAAATTCTTTTGGACGAACTGGAACAAGGCACAGTGGGCTGGGTTCCCAATTTTGACGGAACCCTGGAAGAACCTTCCCTGATGCCGGCCCGTCTACCCAATATTCTGCTCAACGGCACCACCGGCATTGCCGTGGGCATGGCCACCTCCATCCCGCCGCACAATTTAAGGGAAGTGGCAAAGGCATTGATCCTTCTCATTGAAAATGAAAATGCCGGCATAAAAGAGATCTGTAAATGCATTAAAGGCCCTGATTTTCCAACGGAAGCTGAAATCATAACCTCTGCAGAAGAGATCTGCGACATCTATGAAAAAGGCAAAGGGCGTGTAAAAATGCGGGCCCGGTACATCATAGAAGACGGGGAACTGATATTCACCGCCCTTCCCTATCATGCGTCCACTGAAAAGATTTACGAGCAGATCGCCGCCCAGATCAGCGCCAAAAAACTGCCCATGGTATCGGATCTGCGAGATGAATCCGATCACCAGGACCCCACCCGGCTGGTGGTGATTCCACGGTCAAACCGTGTGGATTTTGACGCCCTGGCAGACCATCTTTTTGCCACCACGGATCTTGAAAAATCATTTTCAATCAACATGAACATGATCGGCCTTAACGGCCGTCCAGGGGTGAAAAATCTAAAAAAGACCCTGAACGAATGGCTAGGTTTCAGAAAAGCAACTATTGAAAAGAAGTTTCGGTTCCGTCTGGAAAAAATTGTCAGCCGGCTGCATATCCTGGAAGGGTTTAAAACCGTTTACCTCAACCTTGATCAGGTGATTGAAATTATCCGCAGGGCAGATGATCCGGCAAAAGAACTCATGGACACCTTTGACCTGTCCGAAATCCAGGTTAAGGCAATCCTGGAAATCCGGCTGCGCCAGTTAGCCAGAATGGAAGAGATCAAAATCACCGAGGAGATGACTGGGCTGGCCAAGGAAAAAGCGCACCTGGACAATATGTTGAACTCGCCCGATGCATTTAAGGCGTTTATGATCAAAGAAATTGAAGAAGATGCCAAAAACTTTGGTGACAAACGCAGGTCCCCCATCAAGGAACGCAAAGATGCCGAAGCATTCTCGGTTACGGATGTTATCGAGGTGGAACCGGTAACCATTATCCTGTCCGCCAATGGATGGATACGGGCAGCAAAGGGCCATGATATAGATCCTGCAAATGTAAAATTTAAAACCGGAGATGATCTGCTGTGCCATCTGCACACCCGGTCTGATAAACCCATTGTACTCATCGACACTTCGGGACGGGCCTACACCCTGTTCGCCCATGCCCTGCCCTCGGCCAGGGGAAACGGGGAACCTGTCACAGGGCATCTCACCCTTGCCCCGGATACCACCATCTGCTACATGATTGCCGCCGAAGACGAGGACCTGTTCCTCACCGGCGCAGATAATGGGTATGGCTATATCATCAAATTCAGTGATTTTTTAACCCATTTCAAAATCGGCAAGGCAGTGA
>NZ_JBFXHE010000104.1:0-11643 GCF_050177295.1 Desulfobacter sp. | reverse complement strand
CTGCTCCACCCTGCGCCAGAAAGATGGTACCTCCTTTGCCTGAGGAGTCAGAAAAGCAAAAAGATTACACGAGCAATATGCCCCATCCTTGAAGAAATAGGCTGTTCTGGATGTTTGCGGGTAAGCGGCCATAACAGTTTCACATCGAGCGACACCGGCAACAACATCACATCCCGACTTCAGCGCTTCACAACAAAAATAATCAACGATTTCAGGGGATAGCAGAGCATGGTCACTGGTTGTCAGAAGGACCGTTCTATCTTGATCCAGTACCTTCATAGTCTCATAAGCGCTCAAACTTGGAGTGGCTTGGTTTTCCACCCATGCTGCCCTGCCGGAAGCAATATAATCACGTAATGCCGATTCTTGAGCAACAATAGCTCCGGAAGGCCCGCATAAAAGCGTATTTTCGACCTTATGAGACGACGAGAGCGCTTTGAGCACTCTGAAAATCATCGGAGTACCGTTAATCGGAGCCAGGGACTTACAGCGAACACCAGCAGCTCCTGCCACCGGATTGCCGGTTTCCCGGTCTGCGGCAAGGACAATTGCGGTAAAGAGATCCTGTTCAGTATCCATGTCTTTTCCTAGCAGAGTTCCTTGCCATATATTCGATATGTTTTATATTGTCGACCGCCAAAATCCTTAATTATATCACGGACACCCACATTATTTTCAAGAACCCAGGAAAGTTCCACCTTTTTTATTCCATACTTAATGACTGCTTCTTGCATATCACCTATAACCCTGTATGCAAGAGCCGCGCCCAATAAAGTTTTCTGATATTTAGAAAGAGTGCCCATAAGAAGTATCCGCCCTGTTTGAGGACATTTTACTTTTAGGCGCCATAATAATTTCAGCCATCCAAAAGGAAACAGCGCACCGTTTAGGTCGTAAATGGCCTCGTTTAAGTTGGGCAGTAATACAACAAATGCCGCAGGTATACCGTCCACCTCGGCAATCCTGACAAGCTGCTTTTTTAGCAGCATCTTTAAATCTTTGACTAAATGAGTGAATTCATGTGGAGTAAAGGGTATAAATCCCCAGTTTTTTGCCCATGCATCGTTGAAAATACTGAAAATAATCTCCATATCCTTATCCATCTCTGATGCACGAATTATCCGTGTCTGGATGCGATTTTGAGTTCTTCTGAGCAACATTTTCCTGATGGTGGAGGGCTCAACATCTCCATCAATCATATACGCCAGTAAATCTTTCTCTTTGCCATAGCCGCACTGCTCAATATGCTGAGCATAATAGGGAGGCACATGCCCCATCATCATCGACGGCGGAGTATCAAAACCGTTAATCAACAAACCGCATTCCTGATTGATAGACAGATTAAATGGCCCTCGCGCCCGTTTCATTCCCTGACTGCAAAGCCAGGATTCTGCAGTATTCAGAAGTTTCTGAAAGGTTTCGAGATTATCCTCAGCTTCCAGCATACCCCAAAAGCCGGTATCGTCCTGATAATGTTCAAGATGCAGCTGATCGACCTGGGCGCTGATACGCCCAACCGGATTGCCGTTCCGAAAAGCGAGCCACAAAGAGCATATTGCGTGTTCAAAATAGGGATTTTCAGGGGATAGATGTTCACGGCGTTCAACCAGTAAAGGAGGCACCCACACAGGATCATTTTTATAGAGAGACCACGGCAGACGAATGAAAATATCACGGGTACGACGATCCTCTACCTTAATTATCTGCAAGGCACTGCCCAAGATCTCTTCATTTTGGGATGCTGAATTCATAAATTTTTTTTCGTTTGCATCAAAGTAGTTTTTACAAAAAAATACAGTATCAAATATTATCAGACAACGCAAAGGATAACAAGAGACAAAACAACGGCAGAAAACAGGATCGCTTCTAACTAACTAATTTTTTTTATTGTAATTTTAGTTAGTTGTAAAATTGGGTTCGACCCGGCTGAATGGGGCGCTATAAACTGATGTGATTTTATTACCATGTTTTTGACTCATATCAGCAAATGCTGATGCCACACAGATTTTTTCAACTGGCGAAAAGAGTAGTATTGATGTACATTGCTCGCAACAAACGCGGTTTGTTAGCACCATTTCCGGTCAGGATTCAGCATATTGTATCTATGCCAGCGGTTTGTACGGCGTGGATTCATCTTACACAAATCCTCACACAGATTTTACTGGAAATGAATGAGTTGTGCATCAGGACAACTCAGACAGAGACAAATGGAGAAATATATATGAAGGTAATTATCTTAAGCGCCGGACAAGGCAAACGGTTATTGCCGCTGACGGCTCAAAAACCCAAATGCCTTCTGGATATCCAGGGGAAAACACTACTTGAATGGCAAATTGGTGAATTGCATAAATGCGGAATCGATCAAATAACCGTAGTCACAGGGTATGGTTCAAAAAAAATCGAAACACTTTTACAGAAACATTGCAGTCAACAGGCAATAACGACCCATTACAATCCAGACTATGCGACAACCGACAATCTGGTGAGCTGCTGGAAGACGCGTAACGAGATGGATGAGGATTTCATCCTGCTGAACGGCGATACCCTGTTTGAGGCAGCGATTGTCGAAACTCTGCTCGCATCTCCCGACAATCCGATAACTGTTGCCATTAATCATAAAAATATCTATGATACAGATGACATGAAAATCAGCATGACACAAAACCGTCTTATCAGAATTGGCAAAGATATACCGCTGAAGGAAATCCATGGAGAGGCCATTGGCATGATACGCTTCTGCGGCGATGGTCCAATGACATTCCGCCAGGGATTGGAAAAAGCTATAAATAACCCGAAGTCTGGCCAAAAATGGTACCTTTCAGTCATTGATGCAATAGCCCAGGAGAAAACAGTGATGACATGTTCTATCAAGGGGCTACTATGGTGCGAAGTAGATTATGCAGCAGACCTGAAGAAAGCAGACGAGATCGTTACCGGTTTTTCTGCGGCAGAGATCTTTGATACTGCAGCAGACTCTCAAAGACAAAAAATAACGGTATAAAACTATAGCTGATTTTTTTTCTGAAAAACCCCGTATCAGACGGCATTTCAGGCAATGGATACACGGTGATTATTGATCGATACATAATACGTGAAATAATTAAACCCACAGTGACTATATGTACAGCCCTGGTATTTATCTTTGGCTGTTATATTTCCACCCGTTACGGGGAAGACGCTGTCCACGGGCTGCTACCGGGCTCTTCAGTATTACAACTGATCTTACTCCGCATCGTAATTGCCCTTGAAGTACTGTTGCCAACGACTCTGTATTTATCTGTTGTAATCGCTCTTGGCCGTTTATACAGGGATGCGGAGATAACCGCGATGTTTGCCTGCGGCATAAGTATGACAAAGGTCATCAAATCTGTTTTTCTTGTTTCTCTTATATGCGCCTTGATTGTGGCATGTCTGTCTCTTTTCATCCGCCCCTGGGCCTGGAATCAGTTCTTCAGGATAAAGACAGAGGCCGAATTAAATTTTGACCTGACAAGGATGAATGGCGGCATTTTTTATGAGACCAGTGGCGGTAAACGGATCATCTTTGCAGACAAGGTTGACCACCAGACAAATGAGGCACAACATGTTTTCATTCAGACCATAAAAAAAGACTCTATACAGATCATCTCTGCGGAACAGGGCACTCAGTTCAGGAACACGGCCACAGACAGACCCGTATTGGTATTTCAGCACGGTCATCTTTATGAATTATCGCGTCCCGATCCAAAAGATTGGATCCTGGAGTTCGAAGAAGCGACTATGCCCCTGACACTGCAAAATGATATCCCACATGAATATAAAGTTAAAACCGCTGCAACCACGACACTTTTACACTCAAACAACCTGGAAGAAATAGCAGAACTGCAGTGGCGGCTTACCACACCAGTATCAATAATACTCCTTGCGCTTCTCGGCATACCTTTAAGTCGGTCATCTCCACGCCAGGGGAAATATGTCAAGGCGCCGATAGCAATTCTGATCTTTGCTGGGTACTACAATTTCAGCGCACTTGTCAAAAAATGGGTGGCACAGGGTGGCCTTGGGACAATTCCGGGAATCTGGTGGGGACAGTTGCTTCTGATCGTTTTAATCGGTCTTTTTTTATGGCACCCGCTCTTTTTGTGGCACCGGCAGAAGCAATGATATCCACGATGCGAATACTCGACATCTATATTGCCAGAAGCTTCCTGAAATACTTTTTTTTCGTCGTCCTTATCCTGATGGTGCTGTTCAGTCTGTTTGAACTGCTCTCCCAGTTGGATGATGTCGGTAAAGGCAATTATCAGCTAACAAATGCCCTTGCCTTTGTGGCCCTGACACTTCCCAGACGCCTGCTCGACTTAATGCCCATAAGTACACTTCTTGGCGGTATTGTTGCGTTGGGCTTAATGGCCGACCATGGTGAACTTGTTGCCATGGAAGCATCGGGAATATCGATTATGCGAATCTCCAGCGCCGTATTGGCAACCGCCCTTTTCTTAATGATAGCATCCGGCATTCTGGCTGAAATGCTTATCCCTGGTATGGAAGAGCTGGCCCGAAAATCCAGGGCTCAAGCCGTATCTACTGCCGATATCACCATAACCCGGCAGGGATTCTGGGCGCGCAGGGATAATTCATATATCCATGTTGAAAAAATGCTGGATGAAGGGGTTGCCGCCGATATCTATATTTTTAAATTTGACAATAAAGGCAGCCTGCAACTCTTTACCCATGCACAAAATGCCAATCTGCAGGATAACAGGCAGTGGATTTTAAACGGCATCACCCAAAAAATCATCACGGGAAATGAAATTGCCACAAAAAAACTCAAGACATTAACTCTGGACTCTTTTTTAAGTGCATATCAGGTTAGTGTTCTGGAACTACCGCCCTATAGTCTATCAACCCCCGACCTTATCCGCTATATTGACGCCTTGCAGCTGAACGGCCAGAATGCTGACCAGTATTCCATCGCCCTGTGGCGAAAACTCAGTGTACCTCTGACAACCGGGGCAATGGTTTTACTTTCACTGAGTTTTGTCTTTGGTTCAACACGCGGCACCAGCGCGGGGTATCGCATAACCCTGGGTTCCTTTATCGGCATTATTCTCTATTTTGCCGATCAGATACTCATGCAGTGGGGTCTGTTTCTTAACCTGGAGCCATTCATTACTGCCATGCTTCCTGTGCTGTTGATTTCCGGTATTGCTTTAAGCAGATTGCGCAGAATTTTCTGACTCTTCGCGGATTAGTGTGGTTGGTTGTTAATTACAGTTTTATTCTACGAAAGGGGAAAAAATAATTGTCATTGATCACACTCTATTTGCTTGACGCATCAAGCTCAACGGGGTTTTTTATTTTTTTTGACGGTGGATCAGGGCTGATTTAACAGCTATGTTTTCCAATGGTCATATGGTATATTTCGAGCCCTGTCAGGGACTGTGCCTTGACAGGAACTGAAAACACAGGGTTCAAACCATGTAACCAGTAAATAAACAAAAAAAACGATAAAAAGAATCCGGGAAAAACACACAATTCATGACAGATGTCACCATTATTATTTTAAGCTACAACACAAAAGAACTGCTTCTCAACTGTCTTAAAAGCGTATTTGAAACCATAAAAGAGATTTCTTTTGAAGTTGTGGTGGTTGACAACAACTCTCATGATGGCACTCCCAAGGCTGTTCTTAAGATTTTTCCCGATGTCCGTGTCATTGAAAACAGTGAAAATCTTGGGTTTGCCAAAGCAAACAACCTCGTACTCAGACAGACCAAAAGCCCATACGCGCTCCTGCTCAATTCTGATACCATCCTTACCCAAGGGGCCGTGAAGTCGATTTACGATTTCATGGTAGCCAAAAATGATGCCGGCATATGCGCCGGCCAGTTATTAAATGAAGATGGAACAAAACAAAACTCTTTTGCTTACTTTCCCGGAATTTTCACTCTCCTGTTTAATGAGAGCCTCATCAACACCCTGTCTCCTTTTCGAAAAAACAAACATTCCATCGCAAACACCGAGGTAAAGGTGGATTCCTGTATTGGCGCATGCATTCTCATGAAAATGGAAGCTGTCAGAAAAGCAGGCTTTTTTGACGAATCTTTTTTCTTTTTCTTTGAAGAGACAGACTTGGCCCTTGCCATGCATCAAAAGGGATGGTTCTCTTATATCGTTCCCAAGGCAAAAATCTATCACTTAGGCGGACAAAGTGTGGGCCACAGCATTAAATCAAGACTGCTTTTTGCCCAATCCCGGCGCATTTTTTATAAAAAACACTTCCCCCTGCTTTCCCACATGTACATGCCGCTGATCATGGTAAGGCTGACGGCAGATTTACTCATAAACGTCACCTTAGGGGCGCTGACTCTGTTTTCTGCAACCGGTAAAAAAAATAAGGCCACGCTTTATTATGAACTCCTTGTCTGGCATATAAAGGGATGCCCGACCATACGATGAGCCCTAAAAAAGTCTTTGGATTTAAACTTTTGGCAGAGGATTGTTGGTAAAAATGTCCAGTCCATTCAGCTTTAAGTGAAGTTTAGCGTACTTATAAAAAGTACTTTCAAAATTGCTTAGGGAAATGATAAATCCAGGCCAACCGTCCAGACAGCCCAGTTTCAAAATATAGGTGCTGAACCAGGCCCAGAACCCGTGGGCAAGGGCATTAAACATCCCTGACTTTTGATCTGCCGCATAAAGCGTTTGGGCGCCAAGGGTGGAATACCGGTTCATTTTTCTAAACATTTCCTCAAGATCTTTAAAAGGGATCTGATAAATAAAAGATTTAAAATAGCCGCATTTCCCTTCACTGACCACTTCGTACCTTTCATGAACCGCGTCGGGCATAAACTTGAGGGCGCCTTTCCTGAACAGCTGGGGCTGGCGGAAATCCGGATAAAATCCTGCATGCCGGATCCATTTTCCCATGAAATAATTTCGACGGGGTACATAATAGGCATCCAGACTGTTGGGATCATTGATGATCTTAATAATTTCTTTTTTTGCAATCTGGGTGCACCGCTCATCGGCATCCAAACTAAACACCCAGTTGTGGCTGCACGCATTGATGGCATCTTCCCTGAGTTTGCCAAACCCTTCAAAGGGGAGCTGAACCACCCTGGCGCCGTAATCTTCTGCAATTTTTGCCGTGTCATCGGTGCTGAAAGAATCGGCAACGACCACCTCATCGGCCCAGGCCACGCTGTTCAATGCATCTTTAATTTTTTCAGCTTCATTATACGCTATAATATAAACAGACAACTTCCCGGCTGTTTCATTCCCGGCTGTAAACGGACTCATACGGTGTCTTCCTTGTTTTTCTTAATGCATACTGTATATTATCAAATACTTCGGCCACGGTCAGATCTTCCATGCATCTGTAACGTCTGCATGGGGTATGGGCGTAACAAGGGGAACAGTCAAGGTCCTTTTGAATCACCGTGTGGATAAAACCATAGGGGCCGGTCCGAACCGGGTTGGCCGGTCCGAATATGGCAAAGACAGGAACATCCAGGGCTGCGGCAATATGCATGGGACCCGTATCGTTACAGATAAAGTACCGTGACTTGCCAATTACAGGCAAAAGATCCTTGAGACCTGTTTTTCCGGCTATGGACAGGGCGTTTCCCTTTGATGATTTCACCACTTCCAATGCAATATCCGATTCCGATGCAGAGGCAATGACCACGACCGGCAGGTCCAGCATGGACGCAAGTGCCCCGAATTTTGAGGCTTGCCACCGGTTGGCCGGTTTCCCGGCCGAGGGACAGATAATGGCATATTGATCGGGCAGTTCTTTCATAATATCAGGGACGGGGTTATATGGCGCAAAAGGATACGCAACCGTGTCAACGGCACAACCCATGAAGCGGGCAATCCCAAGATACCGGTCAATGGCATGGATGTTCATGGACCCATGAATTTTATGGGTATAAAAAAGGGAGCTGCCCTCATCGGATTCCTTGAACCCCAGGCGGACAGGGGCTTTGGAAAACGCTGAAATCACACCGGAACGAAACAGCCCTGACAAATCAATACACACATCATAGTGCTGTTCTGCCAGCCCCCGCCTCAAATCGTTTATCTCTTTGAGCGTCAACCTGAGCCGGCCCAGCTTTTTCCACTCGTCTTTCTTGATCACCCACAGGCGGTTGATCATGGGGTGTCCCGCCAGAAAGGTATGAAGTCCATGGGCCACCACCCAGTCGATTCGGGCCCATGGAAACCTTTTTTTCACTGCGTAAAGAAAAGGCATGGAATGAACAATATCCCCCAGGGCACTGGGTTTGACAATCAGAATCCGGTTAACCCGGCCAAACAGATCCTTTTGGGCATCAGCCATGAGACCCCTCCTTTTCAAGCAAATCCTTGCAAGCCGCCATGACCATGTCCACGGTGATTTTATCCATGCATTGATGGTCAATGGGGCACTGCTTTTTCAGACAGGGACTGCAGGGAACCGGTTGCCGGACCATGACACTGTTTTTATTTGCAGGGGCTGTGGCAATATGGTCGGTGGAACCGATTACGGCAACCTGATTGACGTGCTGGGCCGCAGCAGCATGCATCAGGCCGGAATCATTGGTCACAAAAAGATCCAACGCCCCGATCAGGGCAAAGGCTTTGGACAGACTGGTCCGGCCCGCCATGTTGATGCAGGCCCCCTGGGTCATGGCGTTGATTTCATCCCCGAGTTCCCGGTCTGCGGGCCCGCCGAAAATAATGACCCGGGTCTGGTGGCGCTCTGCCAGTTCTGCGGCAAGTTGTGCATACCGTTCCGGGAACCAGCGTTTGGCCGTTCCCCCGGTGGCCCCGGGGTTGATGCCCAGCACCGGACAGCCCGGGCCTGATAATGCCTGTTCATCAAGAAATCGTCGGGCCCATTCCCTGTCCCGGAGATCAGGATAAAGCTCCAGATCCCTGCCCGCAGTTTTAAGGCCGACCGAGCTTAAGATGGCCAGATAATAATCAATGAGATGGCCTTTTTTCAGGGCAGGCTCCATCCTGATGCACCGGTTGAGCAGCAGCCCCCGGGCATCGGTGTTGTAGCCTAAACGTTCGGGAATCCGGGATAGAAAGGCCAAAAGAGCCGCCTCAAAAGCATTCTGCATCAGGATGGCCAAATCAAATTTTTGGAACCGCATATCTTTGACCAGCCTGAGGGTTCCTATTCCCATTTTATGGCGCCCTTCATTTTCATACACCATGACCTGGTCAACATGGGGATTGTTCTGATACACCGGCACCACCCAGGGCTTGGCCAGCACCGTGATTCTGGCCCTGGGAAAATTTGTGCGCACAGCCCGGACCACCGGTGTGGTCATAACAGCATCCCCCACCCAGTTGGCGGCCCGGATCAGGATGTGTGCGCGCTGGCTGTCTTTCAATCGAATTTCAGCCATTGGTTCTGGGCCAGGGACAGTAATTTTTGGTTTTCCAGCGGTTATGGACCCAGAAATACTGGTCCGGATGTTTCCTGACCAGGGATTCGATAACGGATGTATAATTCTGGGTGTTAATTTCAATATCCTTGATAGGATCCCCGGTTTCCACCAGTGGAATTTCAGGAAGAATCTCCACGGTGAAATGCCGGTTTTTACGCACCGTATACATGGGCAGCACAGGTGCCTTGGTTTTCAGTGCCAGTTTGGCAAAACCTTTGTGGGTACAGGCCGGAGCCCCAAAAAAGTCCACAAACGGGCCCAGGTACCAGTCCACGCTCTGATCCAGAAGAGAACCTACGATCTCCCCGCGTTTCAATATGACTTCAGCTTTTTTGGAAACTTTTCCCCTGGGAAGCACCTCGACGTTAAACCGCCCGCGTCCCTCCCTGATCAGCCGGTCCAGTGGCTTAAAATCCAGTCTGCGGTAGATGGCATAGCCTTTGACCCCCACAGGCTCAATGCTTGCGATGAGCATTTCAAAATTGCCCAGGTGACATAAAAGCCCGAGAACCCCCCTCCCCCTGGCAAGGGCCGCGTTGATATGTTCCACCCCTTTGATGGTGAAATGGCTTAAAAATGTGTCCCGGTCAAACTTCAGTGTCCACGCAAATTCGAACAAAATGCTCACAATGTTTTTAAACACTTGTTTGCCAAGTATTTCGATCTGAATCGGTGTCATTTGATCGCCAAAGGCCCGGGTAAGATTTTCCAGGGTAATTTTTCGATGTCTTGCATCAATCTTGAACCAGAGCAGGCCTGAAAGGTGGGCACAAAAATCCGCCAGCCATACGGGCATCCTGCCCAGAGTCAGCATCAGAAGACGCAGCAATCGATAAATTTGATCATCATTCATACATCTATTCCGATTAAATTGTCATGGACAACCCTGACGCCATGGACTTCCCGAACATAGTGTGCAAAATAAATTTTTCAAGGCCTTGGGAATCGGGAAAACGCAACCGGATACCAATAACCGCAACAGTCACATCCCTGAAGTATGCCGGATTTATCTTTACCCAGTCTTTTTGGGTTGTCAGGATACAATCAACGTTCAGCGCCTTTGCCCGGGCCAAAATCCGTTTAAAATCAGGCTCGTTATACCTGTAATGGTCGCAAAATTCAAGATGGTCGGCAATGTTTACATCCAGATCCTGCACGGATTGTGCAAAGGAGTCGTTCCGGGCCAGACCTGAAAACAGAACAGCTGTTTTTCCTTCCTGGGCCCAGGATTGAAAATCCGTTGCGTTATCATTGCTGCCTGCCGGAAACAACTGCGCCACAAAGGGCTCATGGGTGCAGAAAAAAACAGGGACTGGCGGATTTATTTTAACGATGTCATTTACTATGGATCGACGCCCAGGTTCCTGAAATGCGTGCAATTGAAATATATCCGGGGGACACCGGGTAAACACGATGGCATCAATTCTGTCCTTTGCCATGCAAAGCGTTTCACGCAACCGCCCTGCCGGAAGCATGCGCCCGTTTCCCACCGGCTGACTGTAATCCAGAAGCACCAGGTTCAGGTCCCGGCCCAGTTTCAGGTGCTGGAATCCGTCATCGAGAATGACCACATCAGGTGTAAAGGTTTCCAAAGCCATAAGGCCCGCCTTATACCGGTCTTTTCCCACCACCACGGGAAAAGTTTTTTCCATGGCCATCATATAGGGCTCATCACCGCAGATTTTTGCATCCAGAAACACGTCCCGGCCGTCGGATACCACAGCAGCCTCTTTGTCAAGCGTTCCCCTGTAGCCCCGGCTGACCACCACGGGGTGCAACCCTTTTTCCGCCAGCATCTTGGCCAGCCAGACCGCCATGGGTGTTTTACCGGATCCGCCCACGGCCAGGTTGCCGATGGAAATCACAGGGCAGTCCAGGCGCCGGGATTTCATAACACCGCTCCCATACAGGGCATAACGCAGTCTTACCCCGGCCTTGTAGACGCTTGCACAGCCGGCCAGCACCTGATCAAAGGAAAACGGTTCAAAGTGACCAGGGGTTTCCATGGTCTGCAATACCCGTTTTTCGATGCGGTCCAGCCAGGATTTAATCAAGAAACGCCTCCATCCGGCTTAAACAGGCATTCAAAGCCCCTGCGTTGTCTTTAAAAATTTGCCGGGCATGTTGTCCGGTGCGGGCGCAATGGTCAGAATTGCGCAGCATTTTTTTCAGTTCACCGGCCAGGGCTTTTTCGTTTTCAACCTGGATGCCGCCT